>NZ_JBEZKG010000018.1:0-218642 GCF_040651535.1 Streptomyces sp. NPDC048420 | reverse complement strand
GCGACCCGGGAGCCATGTCCCATGGCGTGGCCGACGCGCGGTTACCGGAACTCGTCGAGCAAGGTCGCTTACACCACGAAGAGGGACACGACCCGAGTCTCAGCAGCCCACGGTCTGGGCAAGTGCGTCGGCGTCGATGCGGGCGCAGTCCACGTACGGCCGTTCCCACGGGTACCGCTTCGGGCCCAGCGGTCCGTCCGCACGCCGAGGAGTTCGAGCAGCAGGGGGTGGGCTGTCGATGATCCACTCGCCGACCGCCAGGAGGTCGGGGTGACCTCGACTCCGCTCTGGCCATAGGCCACGACCTGCTCGCCCCGAGCCCGCCCCTCGGCTCCGTCCGTGTCGTGCGGCAGCTCGACGCACCCTTCAGCCGGCCTGTGACGTCACGTGGTCGATCACCTTCTTGAAGTCCTCGGTCGGGGAGAACTCCACGAGCTCGCAGTCCTCCAGGGCCACCGGGACGTGGCCGGGCGACCAGTAGTAGGCCTGACCTGCCTCGTACTGTTCCTCGCCGCTGCCCGTGAGCATCTTCAGCCGGCCCTTGAGCAGATAGCCCCAGTGCGGGCACTGGCAGGCGTCTCCGTCGAGGCCCTTGAGGGCCGGGCCCATGTCCGTGCCCTCCGGCAGGCTGATCCAGCCCACCGACATGCCGCCTCCGATGGGCTTCGTGCGCAGTTCCACGCCGTCGCCTTCGAGCGCAACGGGTATGTCGTTGCGAGCCGCCGCTGTCATGACTCCTCCGCTCCGGCCCGTCAGGGCCTTAGGAAACGACCCCCCGCTCCTTCCAGCCTGATCCACTCCCGCGCGGCCCGCGACATCACGATCGGGTATCGAGATCCGGCCAAGGGCTTGATTCCACCCCGTGTAATCGATTCCAATCCTCCTGCACGAAGTCGTGTAATCGATTCCACGAGGAGGTGGGAGCGGCGATGGCGAGCATCAAGGACGTCGCTGCCGAGGCGGGAGTGTCCGTCGCCACGGTGTCGCGGGTCCTGAACGACCATCCGTCGGTCAGCGCGGACGCACGCACGCGTGTGCTGGCCGCCGTCGAGGCGCTGGGCTACCGCCCGAACGCCGTCGCCCGATCCCTGCGCACCGACCAGACCCACACCCTCGGCCTGGTCATCAGCGACGTGATGAACCCCTACTTCACCGAGCTGGCCCGCTCCGTCGAGGAGGAGGCCCGCGCGCTGGGCTACAGCGTGATCATCGGCAACGCCGACGAGCGGCCCGACCTCCAGGACCACCACGTACGGAACCTCCTGGACCGCCGTATCGACGGGCTCCTGGTCTCCCCCACCGACGGCGGCTCCCCGCTGATGCTGGACGCCGTGCGCGCGGGGACGCCGATGGTCTTCGTGGACCGGTGGATCCCGGGTGTGGACGTGCCGGTGGTCCGGGCCGACGGGCGGGCCGCGGTGCGCGATCTCGTCGCGCATCTGCACGGGCTCGGGCATCGCAGGCTCGCCATCATCGCGGGCCCGGCGGCCACCACGACCGGCCAGGAGCGGGTGGATGCCTTCAGGGAGGCCCTTCAGGTGTACGGCCTCGATCTACCCGACGCCTACATCGGGCAGGGCGACTTCCAGGCCGAGAGCGGGCGGCGGGTCACCGAGGGCTTCCTCGACCTGCCCGAGCCGCCCGAGGTCGTCTTCGCGGCCGACAACCTGATGGCGCTCGGCGCCCTGGACGCCGTACGCGCGCGTGGCCTGCGCGTGCCCGACGACCTCGCGCTCGCCGCGTTCGACGACATCCCGTGGTTCGTGCACACCGATCCGCCGATCACCGCGATCGCCCAGCCCACGGGCGAGCTGGGGCGGGCCGCCGTACGCGCGCTCGTCGACCGCATCGAGGGGCGGCCACCCGAGACCGTCACCCTCTCCGCCCGTCTCGTCGTCCGCCGATCGTGCGGCGAGGACCCCACCCCTGTGCAAAGGAGCACGTCGTGAGCAACGAGGACGAGTTGCTGCGCATCGAGGGCATCCGCAAGACCTTCCCCGGCGTGGTCGCGCTCGACGGCGTCGACTTCGACCTGCGCCGGGGCGAGGTGCACGTGCTGCTCGGCGAGAACGGCGCCGGCAAGAGCACGCTGATCAAGATGCTGTCGGGCGCCTACCACCCCGACGAGGGCCGGGTTCTGGTGGACGGTGAGGAGGTGCACATCCGCGGGGCGCAGGACGCCGAGCGGCTGGGCATCGCCACCATCTACCAGGAGTTCAACCTCGTCCCCGACCTGACGGTCGCCGAGAACATCTTCCTGGGCCGCCAGCCGCGCCGCCTCGGGATGATCGACCGCAAGACCATGGAGGCCGACGCCGAGGTGCTGCTGAAGCGCGTCGGCGTCAATGTCTCGCCACGCGCGCGTGTGCGGGAACTCGGTATCGCCCGGCTCCAGATGGTCGAGATCGCCAAGGCGCTCAGCCTGAACGCCCGTGTCCTGATCATGGACGAGCCGACCGCCGTGCTCACCTCCGAGGAGGTCGACAAGCTCTTCGCGATCGTGCGCACCCTGCGCGAGGACGGCGTGGGCATCGTCTTCATCACGCACCACCTGGAGGAGATCGCGGCCCTGGGCGACCGGGTCACGGTCATCCGGGACGGGAAGTCCGTCGGACAGGTGCCCGCCGCCACGCCCGAGGACGAGCTCGTACGGCTGATGGTGGGGCGGTCGATCGAGCAGCAGTACCCGCGGGAGCGCGGCGACACCGGAGCGGCCCTGCTGAAGGTCGAAGGGCTCACCCGCGACGGCGTCTTCCACGACATCACCTTCGAGGTGCACGCCGGAGAGGTGGTCGGCATCGCCGGCCTTGTCGGAGCCGGCCGTACCGAGGTGGTGCGGGCCGTGTTCGGCGCGGACCCGTACGACAAGGGGGCCGTGAAGGTCGCCGGGGCCCCTCTCAAGGGGCATGACGTGGGCGCCGCCATGGCCGCCGGGATCGGGCTGATCCCCGAGGACCGCAAGGGCCAGGGACTGGTGCTCGACCAGTCGGTCGAGGAGAACCTCGGCCTGGTGACCATGCGGGCCGCCACGCGCGCGGGGCTCGTCGACCTCAAGGGGCAGCGGGAGGCGGCCGCGCGGATCGCCGAGCAGCTCGGCGTGCGGATGGCGGGCCTGCACCAGCACGTCCGCACGCTCTCCGGCGGCAACCAGCAGAAGGTCGTCATCGGCAAGTGGCTGCTCGCCGACACCAAGGTGCTGATCCTCGACGAGCCCACGCGCGGGATCGACGTCGGCGCCAAGGTCGAGATCTACCAGCTCGTCAACGAGCTGACCTCCCAAGGCGCCGCCGTCCTCATGATCTCCAGCGATCTGCCCGAGGTGCTCGGCATGAGCGACCGGGTGCTGGTGATGGCCCAGGGCCGGATCGCCGGCGAACTCGACGCCGACGAGGACACGCAGGACTCCGTGATGGCACTCGCCGTCAGCACGAACACCGTCAAGACCGAGAAGGAGGCCCCTCGTGGCCACTGACACGCTCAGGAGCGGGGCGGGCGCGGGTGGTCTGCGCCGTCTCCTGCTCGACAACGGCGCGCTCACCGCGCTGATCGTCCTCGTCGTCGCCATGTCGGCGCTGTCCGGCGACTTCCTCACCACCGACAACCTGCTCAACGTCGGTGTCCAGGCGGCCGTGACCGCCATCCTCGCCTTCGGTGTGACCTTCGTGATCGTCTCGGCGGGCATCGACCTGTCGGTCGGCTCGGTGGCGGCCCTGTCGGCCACCGTCCTCGCCTGGAGCGCGACCTCGCACGGCGTGCCGGTCTTCCTGGCCGTGATCCTGGCGGTCGTCACCGGCATAGCGGCCGGACTCGTCAACGGCTTCCTCATCGCGTACGGCAAACTCCCGCCGTTCATCGCCACGCTGGCGATGCTGTCGGTGGCCCGCGGTCTGTCGCTGGTGATCTCCGAGGGCTCCCCGATCGCCTTCCCCGACTCGGTCTCGCACCTCGGTGACACGCTCGGCGGCTGGCTGCCGGTGCCCGTGCTCGTCATGGTCGTCATGGGGCTCCTCGCGGCCTTCGTGCTGGGACGGACGTACATCGGCCGCTCCATGTACGCGATCGGCGGCAACGAGGAGGCGGCCCGCCTCTCCGGTCTGCGCGTGAAGAAGCAGAAGCTCGCCATCTACGCGCTCTCCGGCGTCTTCGCCGCCGTCGCGGGTGTCGTGCTGGCCTCCCGGCTGTCCTCCGCGCAGCCGCAGGCCGCCGACGGCTACGAGCTGGACGCGATCGCCGCCGTCGTCATCGGCGGTGCCTCGCTGGCCGGTGGCACCGGCAAGGCGTCCGGGACGCTGATCGGCGCGCTGATCCTGGCGGTGCTCAGGAACGGCCTCAACCTGCTGAACGTGTCCGCGTTCTGGCAGCAGGTCGTCATCGGTGTGGTCATCGCGCTGGCGGTGCTGCTGGACACCGTGCGCCGCAAGGCGGGGGCGACCCCGGTGACTTCGGGGTCCGCACCGGGCGGCAAGGGACGCCAGACGGCGACGTACGGTCTCGCGGCCGTCGTCACCGTGGCGATCGTCGGCGCGACCTCCTTCCTGCACGACGACACGTCCTCGACGGCCAACCCCAAGGTCGGCCTGTCGCTGTCGACCCTCAACAACCCCTTCTTCGTGCAGATCCGGGCGGGGGCCCAGGCCGAGGCGAAGAAGCTGGGCGTGGACCTGACCGTCACGGACGCCCAGAACGACGCCTCCCAGCAGGCCAACCAGCTGCAGAACTTCACCAGTTCGAGCCTCGGCGCGATCATCGTCAACCCGGTGGACTCGGACGCGGCGAGCAACTCCGTGAAGGCCGCCGACAAGGCGAAGATCCCGGTCATCGCGGTGGACCGGGGCGTCAACAAGGCCTCGGTGGACGCGCTGGTCGCCTCCGACAACGTCGCCGGCGGTGAGCTCGCCGCCAAGACCATCGGCGAGAAGCTCGGCGGCAAGGGCAAGATCGTGATCCTCCAGGGCCAGGCGGGCACGTCGGCCGCCCGGGAACGCGCGCAGGGTTTCGCCAACGGCCTCAAGGCGTACCCGGGCATCCAGGTCGTCGCGCAGCAACCCGCCGACTTCGACCGCACCAAGGGCCTCGACGTGATGTCGAACCTGCTCCAGGCCCACCCGGACGTCCAGGGTGTCATCGCCGCCAACGACGAGATGGCGCTCGGCGCGATCAAGGCGCTGGGTTCCAAGGCCGGCAAGTCGGTCTCGGTGGTCGGCTTCGACGGCACGCCGGACGGCCTGAACGCGGTGAAGAACGGCACGCTGTACGCGTCTGTGGCACAGCAGCCCTCCCAGTTGGGCAGGATCGCCGTGGACAACGCGCTGAAGGCCCTTGAGGGCAAGACGGTCGAGGAGACCATCAAGGTGCCGGTGAAGGTGGTCACGAAGGAGAACGTGGCCGGGTTCACCGGCTGACGGTCCAACTCACCCCACAGGGAGTCAACTTCATGTACGACTACGACCTGCTGGTCGTGGGATCCGCCAACGCCGACCTCGTGGTCGGCGTCGAGCGGCGGCCCGGTCCCGGCGAGACGGTGCTCGGCTCCGACCTGGCCGTCCATCCGGGCGGCAAGGGCGCCAACCAGGCGGTCGCGGCCGCCCGGCTGGGCGCGCGTACGGCGTTGCTGGCCCGCGTCGGTGACGACGGCCACGGCAGGCTGCTGCTCGACTCGCAGCGCACGGCCGGGGTCGACACGGTGGGCGTGCTGGTGGGCGGGGCGCCGACCGGGGTCGCGCTGATCACCGTGGACCCGTCGGGGGACAACAGCATCGTGGTGTCGCCGGGCGCGAACGGGCGGCTGACACCGGGGGACGTGCGGGCCGCGGCCAGCCTGTTCCACGCCTCCCGGGTGGTGTCGACCCAGCTGGAGATCCCGCTGGAGACGGTCGTGGAGGTCGTACGGAATCTTGCTCCCGGGAGCCGATTCGTGCTGAACCCCTCGCCGCCGCGGCCGTTGCCCACCGAGGTTCTGGCCGCCTGCGACCCGCTGATCGTCAACGAGCACGAGGCCAAGGTGATCCTCGGGGACGCGTGTGTGAGTGACGTGCCGGAGGACTGGGCGCGGCTGCTGCTCGCGAAGGGGCCGAGGTCGGTGGTCGTGACGCTGGGCGCGGAGGGATCGCTGGTGGCGTCCTCCCCCGGGGACGTGACCCGGGTGGCGTCGGTGAAGGTGGACGCGGTGGACACGACCGGGGCGGGTGACGCCTTCACGGCGGCGCTGGCGTTCCGGCTGGGGGCCGGCGCGTCCCTGGCGGAGGCGGCTTCGTACGCGTCCCGGGTCGGGGCGGTCGCGGTGACCCGGCAGGGTGCGCAGGACTCCTTCCCGACCGCGGAGGAGGTCGAGTCCCTGTGAAGAGGGCCGGGATACTGAACCGTCAGCTGTCCGGCGCGATCGCCGAGCTGGGCCACGGGGACGGGGTGCTTGTGTGTGACGCCGGCATGCCGATTCCCGACGGGCCGCGCGTGGTGGACCTGGCGTTCCGGGCCGGGGTGCCGTCGTTCGCGGAGGTCCTCGACGGGCTGCTCGCCGAGCTGGTCGTGGAGGGAGCGACGGCGGCGACGGAGGTACGGTCCTCGAACGCGGAGGCCTCGTCGCTGCTGGACGCCCGCTTCCCCGAGCTGGACCTGGTCTCCCACGACAAGCTCAAGGAGCTGTCGGCGGGCGCGCGGCTCGTCGTCCGCACGGGCGAGGCACGGCCGTATGCGAACGTGCTGCTCAGGTGCGGGGTGTTCTTCTAGGGCAGGCCGATCGCCGCTGTTCACGGCGCGGGGAAGACCATGCGCGGGTTGTGGCGCTTCTCCGCGCGGCGCAGCGCCGGGAGGGGGGTCGTGCGCAGTTCGCGGAACCTCGGCCGCCTGGTCGGTGAGCAAGCCCGTGCGCAGGCCAGCCGGACGGGTTCGCGGACGGCCGCCACCGGGCGCATGCCGTCGATGTGGACACGACCCAACTCCCTTTCCCTACCTGGGAGATCAAGAGGGTGGCACGGCCCTCACGGGTCTGGGTCACGGCCCCGGAGGTCTGTTCATCGCGGTCCTTGATGCCGTTGCCCGACCAGGCAGTCGTGCAGGTCCCGCAGGGCGTCGACCGTGCTGGATGCTTCGCGCGGGGAGGCGGGTTCGGAGAACCAGCGGCCCCGGAGCTCGGCGCGGTCCGGGGATCTCGGCGCTCGCTCCGGTGACGACGGCTGCCACCGCGGCTCCGACTGCCATCGTTGCCCTTCGTTGTCGCGCTGAGGCCTCCCTGCGTCCCGTGGCGTCCCGGCCGCTGGATCCGACTCCGATCCCTATGCGATCCGTCGCGTACGTACAGGGTCCGTCCGTGGCGTGCCGGATCAGCGATGCAGCCGCCGCCAGGTCCGAGCGCGACGGTCACTCGGTGGCAGCCTGCCGCCCGGAGGGGGGAGCTCCGGGCGGCAGATGCACACGGCGTAGGGGGCAAGGGGCCCCGCAACGCTCCGCAGAGGTGCGTCTCGAAGGCGGTCGTTCCCCCACGACAATTCATCGAACCGGTTCGATCACGCTAGCAGCAGGAAGCGGCCGGTAATACCCCCCGGCACGGATCTCCTCGGCCGCACGGCCGACCGTCAGGGCAGGGCCACGATGTCCACCGTCCACAGGTTCCGGCCTCCACCCCGTCGGTAAACGGGTTTGCACCCAGGCAAACCGGACAACGAACTCGGCACATCGACGTTTCCGGGCCGTTACGAGAATTTCGACAAGAGGCGTTGACACCCGCCCGGGTTACTCCTACCTTCACTTCACGCGAACCGGTTCGACGATCGGCATCTGGCTGATTTCGCACCCCAGAATCCTCGAACCGGTTCGACCCATGTCGGCAAGGGAGCCCCCGTGAACATCGGTGAGATCGCCAAGCAGGCCGGTGTCTCGCGGAGCACCGTGTCGTACGCCCTGAGCGGGAAGCGGCCCGTGTCCGAGGAGACCCGCGACAAGATCCAGCGGGTCATCGACGAGCTGGGCTACCAGCCCAACGCGAGTGCGCGGGCCCTGGCCAACGGCCGGACCAACACCATCGGTCTGGTCTTCCCGCCGGCCGGGAACCACTACACCGGCATGCAGCTGGACTTCATCGGCAGCGTCACCGAGGCCGCCGCGGCCTACGACTACGACGTGCTGCTCTCTCCCAGCGGTGTGGACAGCGACCGCTCGTTCCAGCGGCTGCTGGGCGAGCGGCGGGTCGACGGCGCGATCCTGATGGAGATCCGGCTGGAGGACGACCGCCTCGACCACCTCACCGCGGTGGATTTCCCCTCGGTCGCCATCGGACGCACCGCCCACCCGGAGGGCAGCTGGTGGGTGGGACTGGATCACACGGCGCTCGCGGCGGCCTGCGTCCATCACCTCGCGGACCTCGGCCACCGCCGAGTCGCCTTCGTCAACCGGCCCGAACAACTCCTGAGGGCGGGCTACGAGTCGGCCCACCGAGGTCTGGACGGCTTCACCAAGGCCGCGGCAGAACGCGGGCTCACCGTCCGGACGTACTGCTGCGGGGACGACGCCGCCTCGGGCCTCGCCTGTCTGGAGCGGATCCTGCACGACGACCCGGCCACCACGGCCCTGGTCACGCTGAACGAGGCCGCGCTCGGCGGTCTCTACCGCGGCCTGGCCCAGGCCGGTCGCCATGTGCCGCGCGACTTCTCCGTCACCGGGGTGGTGGCCGGCCGGTGGGCGGAGACGGTGACCCCGCAACTCACCGCTGCGGACGTGCCGGCGGAACAGATGGGCCGCCTCGCCGTCGACCTGTTGGTCAAGCGTCTCGACGACCCCGACGCACCGGCCCGGCACCACCTGCTCGCACCGCCGATCTCCTTGCGAGCGAGCACCGCACCTGCCGGCACCACGCCGGCCGACCCCGCTCCTGGCTTCGGCACCCCCATCCGCCCCTGACCATCGCCCGCGCCCACCACTTCACCCTCCGCACCCCATACCGGCCGGCTGAGCAACTCGCCGCCCGGGTTCGGCGAGCCCAGCGGCCCGCATTCACCCCTCCCAGGGCACACCTGTGCCGATCCCAGGGCACACCTGTGCCAGAACCCATGAGGAAGACACCATGAACCGATCTGCCAGACGGCGTCTGACCGCCGCAGTCCTGACCGTCGTCGCCGTCACCGCCGGCGCCACCGCCTGTTCGTCGAGTTCCGGCAGTTCCTCGGCGAAGGGCGCGGACAGCAAGACGTACACCGTCTGGGACCCGTACCCGCAGTTCGCCAAGGGCTCGGCCTGGACGAACCTGCTGGACAAGTGCGGCACCGAGGCGGGCGTGAAGATCAAGCGGACCGGCTTCGACACCAGCGACCTGACGAACAAGGCGCTGCTGGCGGCGCAGCAGGGCAACTCCGCGGACGTCCTCATCGTCGACAACCCGGTCGTCTCGACCCTGGCCGAGGCGGGCGTGCTGACCACGACCGACGACAACAAGCTGGACACCTCCAAGGTGGATCCCAACCTCCTCGCGGCCGGCCAGTCGGGCGGGAAGACCTACGGCACGCCGATCGGCGCGAACACCCTCGCCCTCTACTACAACAAGGCGGTCCTGAAGAAGGCCGGGGTGGACATCGCCTCGGTGAAGGACTGGACGTCGCTGACCGCGGCGCTGGAGAAGGTCAAGAAGGCGGGCAAGAAGGGCATCACCTTCTCCGCGATCGGCACCGAGGAGGGCAGCTTCCAGTTCCTGCCCTGGTACTGGGGCTCGGGCGCCCAGCTGACCGCACTCGACTCCGGCCAGGCGGTCTCCGCTCTGTCGCTGTGGAAGAACTGGCTGGACAAGGGCTACGCCCCGAACTCGGTGATCAACAACACCCAGACGACCAGCTGGCAGGAGTTCGCGAGCGGCGACTACGCCTTCGCGGAGAACGGCACCTGGCAGCTGGCCAACGCCAAGAAGGCGGGCTTCGAGTACGGCGTGCTCCCGATACCCGGCGCCTCGGGAGGCAGCGCGGCCGCCCCGACGGGCGGTGAGTTCGTCACCCTCCCGGTGCAGGACGACACCGGCCGCTACGCCACCTCGCAGAAGCTCGTGTCCTGCCTGACCAACAGCCAGAACCTGCTCGACACCGACACCACGCTGTCCTACGTGGCCCCCACCAGCGAGGTCCAGGACAAGCAGGTGGCCGCGAACGCCGAGCTGAAGCCGTGGGTCGACGCGGTGAAGGCCGCCAAGGGGCGCACCAGTGACGACCTGGGCACCAAGTACCCCAAGATCTCCGAGCAGTTGTGGAAGGCGGTCCAGTCCGCGCTGAGCGGGTCCCAGTCGCCGAAGGACGCGCTCACGGCCGCCCAGTCCTCCGTCAAGTAACCAGTGCCAGAGGCCCGTTGATGAACCGCACGACACGAGCGCCGGATGCGCTGCCGGTCCGCGCCGGGAACGGGGCGGCGACCGCCGCCCCGCCCCCGGCCCGCACCACGGCCCGGCGTCGTCCCGCCTCCCCGCAGTGGGCTGCCTGGGCCTTCCTCGCCCCGGTGACCCTCTACCTCGCCCTCTTCTACGCCTATCCGCTCTACCGCAACCTCGACCTGAGCCTGCGCAACTACACCGTGCGCTCCTTCGTCCAGGGCAACGCCCCCTTCGCGGGCCTGGCGAACTACCGGAGGGTCTTCGAGGACCCGACCTTCACCCCCGCCCTGGTCCACACCGTGGTGTTCACCGCAGTGTGCCTGCTCTTCCAGTACGCCATCGGGCTGGCCCTCGCGGTCTTCTTCCACCAGAACTTCCGGCTCTCGGCCACCCTGCGGGCCCTGTTCCTGGTGCCCTGGCTGCTGCCGCTGATCGTGTCCGCGTCCACCTGGTCCTGGATGCTCAACAGCGACTCCGGCATCGTCAACGCCCTCCTGCACGCGGTCGGCGTCGGCCCGGTGAACTGGCTGACCTCACCGTCCTGGTCACTGACCTCGGTGATCATCGCGAACATCTGGATCGGCGTCCCCTTCAACCTGGTCGTCCTCTACAGCGGCCTGCAGTCCATCCCGACCTCGCTGTACGAGGCGGCCGCCCTGGACGGCGCGAACGCCTGGCGGCGCTTTTGGAGCGTCACCTTCCCGCTGCTGCGCCCGGTCTCCGCGATCACCCTGCTCCTCGGCCTCGTCTACACCCTCAAGGTCTTCGACATCATCTGGATCATGACCAAGGGCGGTCCGGCGGACTCCTCCACCACCTTCGCCACCTGGTCCTACCAGCTCGGCTTCGGCAACCTGCTGCCCGCCTTCGGCCCCGGCGCCGCCGTCGGCAACCTGCTGGTGGTCGCCGCCCTCGTCTTCGGCCTGATCTACCTGAAGGTCCAGCGAAAGCAGGCGCTGTCATGAGCAAAGGTCTGAAGACCGCCCTGGGTCTGCTGCTGACCGGGATCATGCTCTTCCCGGTCTACTGGATGATCAACGTGTCCTTCACCCGCGACCAGGACATGCGCAAGTCCCCGCCCGATCTGTTCCCCGCCCACGGCACCCTGGAGGGCTACCGGGCTGTCCTGGACCAGCAGCTGCCCTACCTCGGCACCAGCCTCGTCATCGGCCTCGGCACCGTCGTGCTGACCGTGGCCCTGGCCGCCCCGGCCGGCTACGCGCTGGCCAAACTGCGCCCGCGCGGCGGAGGCGTGCTCAGCTTCCTCCTGCTGGTCGCCCAGATGATCCCCGGCATCATCATGGCGATGGGCTTCTACGCCATCTACCTCCAGCTCGGCCTGCTCCAGTCCGTCCCCGGCCTGATCGTCGCCGACTCCACCCTGGCCGTGCCGTTCGCCGTCCTCATCTTCACCGCGTTCATGTCCGGCATCCCCGGCGAACTGCTCCAGGCCGCGCAGATGGACGGGGCACGGGCCCTGCGCACCTTCTGGTCCATCGTCCTGCCGATGAGCCGCAACTCGATCGTCACCGTGTCCCTGTTCGCGTTCCTGTGGTCCTGGTCCGACTTCATCTTCGCCAGCACCCTCGCGGGCGGCGGCGCCCACGAGCCGATCACCCTCGGCATCTACCACTACATCGGCAACAACAACCAGCAGTGGAACGCCATCATGGCCACCGCCGTCGTGGCCTCCCTGCCCGCCACGGTCATCCTCGTCCTCGCCCAGCGCTACGTCGCCGCCGGCGTGACCGCCGGCGCCGTCAAGGACTGACGTCCGCGGCGCGGCCCTTCCCCTGAAGATCTCCGACGATCCCCGCTCAAGAAACGAGTACCGCCACCATGACCGCCGCCCCGTCCGGCCCGGCCTTCTCCGTCCACGACATACCCTTCAGCACCCACGGGTCCTGGTTCGGCATCTCCCCCGTGGTGGCGGAGAAGACGTACGCGGAGGACCTCCACCTCGTCTCGCACCAGAACGGCATGCACGCCGTCCTGAGCCTGGTCCCCCTCGACGCGGCGACGGGCGACCGTGCCGAGACCCGCGTCAAGGCCACACCGGGCCTGCTGACGTGGACCGGCGCGGCCGGACGGGTCGACCTCGCCTACGAGACGCCGGACACCGTACGACTGCGCGGTGCGGATCTGTCGCTGCGCGTTTCCGCCGCGGCACCGGCGCTGACCCCGTTCAGCGGCACCTACTTCTACCGCGACCCGGTTGACGGAGCCCACACCTTCACCTCCTACGAGACCGGACGCCGCTACCGGATCACCGTGCTGTCCGGCACGGTCGCCGAGGTGTCCGGCTCCGAGGCCCTGGGCGCCGGGGACCGCGGTCTCACGGTCGCCGGCGAGGCCGACGGATCGTGGGAGGTCGCGGTCGAGGAGCTCGACAGTGCGCGTCGGCCCTACCGCACCTCGGCGTCGTTCGGCGAGGTCATGGAGGCCGCGCGGCGATCGTTCGCCGAGTTCGCCGACACGGTCGCCCCCTGGCGCTCGGACGACACTCCGGCGGCCGAACTCGCCGCCTACGTGGTGTGGTCGGCGACCGTGCGCCCGGCCGGCCTGGTCACCCGGCCCGGCGTGCTGATGTCCAAGCACTGGATGGACAAGGTCTGGAGCTGGGACCACTGCTTCAACGCCCTCGCGCTGGCCCCGGGAGTACCCGGCCTGGCCTGGGACCAGTTCTCGCTGCCCTTCGACCACCAGGACGAGAGCGGAGCCCTGCCCGACTCGGTCACGCACTCCGAGGTCCTCTACAACTTCGTCAAACCGCCCATCCACGGCTGGGCCCTGGGTCACCTGCGCACCCGGCTCACCGAACCTCTCGACCCGGCCCAACTGGCTCAGGCGTACGACAGGTTGACCCGCTGGACGGACTTCTGGCTCACCGCACGGCGCGCACCCGGCGCCGCCCTGCCCCACTACCAGCACGGCAACGACAGCGGCTGGGACAACGCCACCACCTTCGATCCCGGACGCCTCGCCGTCACCGCCGACCTCACCGCGACGCTGATCCTCCAGCTCGACGAACTGGCCCGGCTGGCCGGCGAACTCGGCTTCGCGGACGACGCCCGGCGCCGCACCGAGACAGCCGACGCCCTCCAGGCCGCCCTGCTGGACGAGCTGTGGGACGGCGAACGCTTCCTGAGCCGCCCGGCCCACGGCGGAGCCCTCTCCCCGAGCTCCAGCCTGCTCGACCTGATGCCGATCGTGCTCGGCGACCGCCTGCCCGCCAAGATCCACGACCGGCTGGCCGACCAGATCGAAGCCCACCTCACCGCGTACGGCCTGGCGACCGAACACCCCGGCTCCCCCCACTACGAGTCCGACGGCTACTGGCGCGGCCCGATCTGGGCCCCCGCCACCGTCCTCATCGAGGACGGCCTGCGCCGCGCCGGGCACGACCGGCTCGCGGACGAGATCAGCGCCCGCTTCCGCGCCCTGTGCGAAATCTCCGGCTTCGCCGAGAACTTCGACGCGCTGACCGGCGAGGGACTCCGCGACCGCGCCTACACCTGGACCGCGAGCAGCTATCTGCTGCTGGCCCGCGACCACCGACAGCGCCGTGCCGAGGCCGCGGCCGACACCACTGTCGCCTGACCGACGAGCGACAACCCATCCACACGTCCGGCACGGGGGCCGGCGCAACAACAACCCAGCCGCATCCCTGAAGGGACGTAAGGACATGCCACGAATCGGGCAAAGGCGCTCGACCACCAGACGCATTCTCCACGGCATCACCAGGACGCTGCTCCCGCTGACCGTCATAGCGGGCGTCACCACCGCGATGGCAACGCCGGCCTCCGCCGCCACCCCCACCCTCACCGTCGATCTCGGCACCACCACCGGGGCCTTCCGCGGCGGCGCCTCCGGGGCGCTGTACGGCCTGTACGGACCGGACGTACCGACGAACAACCTCATCGAGGGGATGGGGCTGCAGACCACCAACACCAAGTACCAGGACGGTCAGCAGCACCCCGGCTCGGACGCCCTGGAGATCGCCAAGCCCTTCACCGACAGCGGCGGCGGGGACATCTTCATCTACATGACGGACGTCTACCGGGCCAACTACGAGCGCGCGAGCTACGCGGCCTACCAGGCGACCATGAAGACCCAGGTCGAGCAGGCGATGGCCAGCCCCTACGCGAGCCACATCGTCTTCGTCCCCTACAACGAGCCCGACCTGAACTGGTTCAGCGGCATGCGCACCAACTCCACGGCGCTGGCCAACTTCAACGCCGAGTGGCGCCAGACCTACAACTTCATCAAGGGCATCTGGCCCCAGGCGCGGCTCGCCGGACCCAACACCTCCAGCTACACCTCCTCCTCCCTCAGCGGCTTCCTCACCTACTGCAAGGCCAACAACTGCCTGCCCGACGTGGTGACCTGGCACACCCTGGGCAGCCCGGCGGACGTCCGCAGCACCGTCGACTCCTACCGCGCGGCGGAGACCGCCGCCGGCATCACCTCCCCCATCACCGTCAACCTCAACGAGTACGCCCACCGCTACCACCTGACCGACCCCGGTCAGATGGTCCAGTGGATCTCGGCGATCGAGGACGAGAAGATCGACGGGAACCTGCCGTACTGGAACATCAACGGCAACCTCGGTGACTCCGCCGCCGCCCAGAACACGCCCAACGCCCAGTGGTGGCTGTACAACTGGTACAGCTCCATGAGCGGCAACACCGTCAAGGTCACGAGCTCGGGCGCCAACGCCGCGTACACCCTCCAGGGCCTGGCGAGCCTGGACACGGCCAAGAAGCAGGCGCGTGTCATCCTCGCCGGTGGCGGCACCAGCGGCGCCTCCAACACCGTGATCAAGAACATCGACCCCGCCGTCTTCGGCAGCACCGTGCACGTCAGCGTGTTCCAGGACCGCTACAGCGGCTACATCGGCGCGGCGGCCACCCCGACCCGGCTCTCCGACGCCGACGTCGCCGTGGACTCCGACGGTTCGATCACGGTCCCCATCACCCTGGACCGCATGTCCGCCTACGAGGTGATCGTCTCCCCGGGTGGCACGGGCAGCAGCACCGCCTCCGACAGCACCTGGACGGGTACGTACGAGGCCGAGAACGCCACGCTCAGCGGCAGCGGCTACAACATCAACACCGAGGGCACCACCGGCAACGTCGGCAAGTTCGCCACCTCCGGCACCAAGGACGTCGGAGGCCTGCGCACCGGCTCGACCACGGTGATCTCCTTCCCCGTCAACGTTCCCACCACCGGCGACTACGACCTGTCGGTGTTCGGCAACAGCTACGCCAAGGACGCCGACGTCAAGGGCCCGACGAACGTGTACATGCGGGTCGACGGCGGCGCCTCGACCAGGATGGACATCCCGGTGGGCTTCCAGTGGGTGGTGTGGGGGCACAGCGACACCACCGTGCACCTCACCGCGGGCAGCCACGCCATCACCCTGGCCACCACCGGCGACAACGGCGCGGCGACCGACGGTGACGCGATCATCGACAAGATCGACCTGCGGTACAAGGACGCCTCCGTGCAGGGCACC
This sequence comes from Streptomyces sp. NPDC048420, assembly GCF_040651535.1. NCBI lineage: Bacteria > Bacillati > Actinomycetota > Actinomycetes > Kitasatosporales > Streptomycetaceae > Streptomyces > Streptomyces sp. NPDC048420. The sequence continues at coordinate 202,785 of NZ_JBEZKG010000018.1, read as the reverse complement.
ACGCTCTACGAGGCCGAGCAGGCGAACCTCTCGGACAGCGGCACCGCCACCTACACCTCCCAGGGCCAGTCCGGCGCCGGCGCGGTGAACCTCACCTCCGGCAAGTCCGCGACCTTCTGGGTCTACTCGGCGCGGGACGGATACGCCGACCTGACGGCCCGCTACCGCAACACCGGCCAGGCCGGCCTCACCGTCAACGGCAAGGCCGCCGACGACCAGACCCTCTCCGGCGCGACGACCGGCGCCTGGTCCACCTCGACCAACCGGGTGTACCTCAACGGCGGCATCAACAAGGTCAAGGTGACCGGCACCAGCGGCACCCTGTCCCTGGACGACCTGGCCGTCACCCCGTTCAGCGCCACCGACGCCGTCACCACCGGGAACGTCGTCACCTACCAGGCCGAGAACGGCACCCTCACCGGCACCGCGGCCACCGACACCACCTACAGCCAGGCCAACGGCGGCGTCGTCACCGGCATCGGCAACGGAACCGCCAACTCCCTCACCCTCAACGTCAACGCGCCCACGGCCGGCACCTACGCCATGACCATGCGCTACGCCAACGCCGAGGAACTGCCCTCCAACCACTACAACCCGGACCTGTACGCCGAGCACGCGGACGTCAGCGTCAACGGCGGCAGCGCCACCCGCGTCAACTTCGCCAGCACCCTGCACTGGAACCAGTTCAACGACTACACCGTCCCGGTGACCCTCGCGAAGGGCGCCAACAGCGTCAAGTTCACCGCCTCGCAGCTCTACAACTACGACGGCACCACCATCGGTCTCGTCTACTCCGGCGGCGGCAGCGACATCGGGCAGCCCATGCGCTCCAGCTCCGCACCCCACCTCGACCAGGTCTCCTTCGCCCCCGCGAGCCTGCACATCGGCGCCTCGACCGGCTTCTCCTCCACGGCCGTCGCCCAGCACAGCCAGCTCTGCCTCGAAGACCCCGCCCAGTCCACCGCCAACGGCACCCAGTACCAGCAGAACACCTGCGGCACCGGCCAGGAGCAGATCTTCGACTTCCACCCCGTCGCCGGCACGACCGACACCTACACCGTCGTCAACCACTCCAGCGGCAAGTGCCTGGACGTCTCGGCCTTGTCGACGGCCGACGGCGCCGCCGTCCAGCAGTGGACCTGCCTCAACGGCACCAACCAGCGCTTCACCCTCAGGCCGGTGACCGCGCTCGGCAACAGCCACGACTACCAGCTGGTCGCCGTGCACAGCGGCAAGTGCGTCGACGTCAGCACCATCTCCACCGCGCCCGGAGCCCTCGTCCACCAGTGGACCTGCGACACCGGGAGCACGCTGACCACCAAGAAGAACCAGATCTGGCGCCTGCTCGGCAAGAGCTGACCAGCGGCGGATCCACCACGCACACACTTCGAAGGGGCCCGGTCTGACGACCGGACCCCTTCGGCTTTTCCCTCCCCGTCAGAACCCCCGCGATCCCCCCGGATCCCCCTCCAAGAGTCCTGATGCCAAGTACGACCGGCGAGGTGGGAGAAGGGTTGTACGGGTCCACGGATTTTTTTGTCAGTGCCCGGCCCTAGGTTTCCTCCATGACTCCTGACGAGATGCGAGAGAGATTAGGGCCCTTCCGTGACAAGGCGCTCGCGCGCGGGATACCCGCCGAGGACGTGGAGCGGTGGATGGACACCGCCAGGCCCTGCGCGACGCTGGCCGAGGACGGGGACGGGCCGGTGGTGGGGCGGTTCGGAGGGCCGTTGATGCTTCCGGTCGGGACACCGCACCCCTTCCACCCCTTCGTCGCGTCCATCGACCTCGCGGCCCTGCCCGCCGGTGCGACGGATCTTCCGCTGCCGCCCGACGGCCACCTGCTGCTGTTCGCCTATCCCGAGAACTTCGGCGACGGGGACAACATGGGGAGCGTGGTGTACGTCCCCGCGGGGACCGCCGTGGAGGAGCGGGACAAGGAGGGATGGGCCTGGTTCGAGCAGGACGACGAGTACCAGGAGGTCTTCGCGCAGTTCCCGCAGGAGCAGCTCCGGGCGACGGTCGACGTCTCGCTGCCGTACCACCACTGGGTCGAGACACCCGAGGCGCCTTACTCCGAGCCCCTCCCCGGGCATCCGCGCTCCGAGGAACTGGCCGCGGTGTGGCACGAGACCCACGGCGAGATCGTCTCTCCGGGGCGGCTCCAGCTCGGTGGGTACGCCGACGAGGAGGCCATCGACACGGACCCCGTCGGGCGGGCCGTGTCGTACGCGGTCAGTGAGGCGGAAGCGGGACGCTGGGGCGGGGGCGAGCCGGTGTCGGCCGACGTCGCGGACTGGGTGCTGCTCGCCGACTGGACTCCGTGGATCGACGGGCTGGAGGGCGCCACCGTCCACTGGGCCGTCCAGCGCGCGGACCTGGCCACGCGGCGCTTCGACCGCGCTTTCACGACGGTGTTCTGGAATCCGTAGGGGCTCACGGTCCCCACCCAGGGCCCGGCGGGGTGGGGACCGAACAGACCGTCACAGGGTGTGCGCCACGAACCGTTCCGCCGTCTCCGCGAGGACCTCACGGCCGTCCCGGGCCCACAGCGCGTCGTTGAACAGCTCGACCTCGATGGCGCCGGTGTAGCCGGCCGCCTCGACGTACCGCTGCCACTCGCGCATGTCGATCGAGCCGTCGCCGATCTGCCCGCGGCCGTTGAGGACGCCCTCGGGCAGCGGGGTCGTCCAGTCCGCGAGCTGGAAGGTGTGGATACGGCCGCCCGCGCCCGCCCGGGCGATCTGCGCGGGCGCGTTGTCGTCCCACCAGATGTGGTACGTGTCCACCGTGACGCCGACCTGCCGGGCGGGGAAGCGCTCCGCCAGGTCGAGGGCCTGGGTGAGCGTCGAGACCACACAGCGGTCGGAGGCGTACATGGGGTGCAGCGGCTCGATCGCCAGCTTCACGCCGTGCTCCTCGGCGTACGGGCCCAGGACCGCCAGGGCGTCCGCGATGCGTTCGCGGGCGCCGTGCAGGTCCTTCGAGCCGGCCGGGAGACCGCCGGAGACCAGCACCAGCGTGTCGGTGCCGAGGGTGGCCGCCTCGTCGACCGCGCGCCGGTTGTCGTCCAGCGCGGCGGCCCGCTCGTCCGGGTCGATCGCCGTGAAGAAGCCGCCACGGCACAGGGTGGTGACCGTCAGGCCCGCGTCGCGGACCAGCTTGGCCGTCGCCTCCAGGCCGTACGTCTGGACGGGCTCGCGCCACAGGCCGACGTTGATGACGCCCAACTGGCCGCAGGCTTCGACCAGTTCCGGCAGCGACAGCTGCTTGACCGTCATCTGGTTGATGGAGAAGCGGGACAGGTCGGTCACTGGGTCACCCCGTACAGGGACAGCAGGTTCTTCATGCGCTCCTCGGCCAGCTTCGGGTCCGGGAACAGGCCCAGGCCGTCGGCGAGTTCGTAGGCGCGCGCGAAGTGCGGGAGAGAGCGGGCCGACTGGAGGCCGCCGACCATGGTGAAGTGCGACTGGTGACCGGCCAGCCAGGCGAGGAAGACCACGCCCGTCTTGTAGAAGCGGGTGGGTGCCTGGAAGAGATGGCGGGACAGCTCGACGGTGGGGTCGAGGAGTTCGCGGAAGCCCTTGGCGTCACCGGTGTCCAGCACCCGGACCGCCTCGGCGGCCAGCGGGCCCAGCGGGTCGAAGATGCCGAGCAGGGCGTGGGAGAAGCCCTGGTCGTCGCCCGCGATCAGCTCGGGGTAGTTGAAGTCGTCGCCGGTGTAGCAGCGGACGCCCTGCGGGAGGCGGCGGCGGATGTCGATCTCGCGTTGCGCCTCCAGGAGCGAGACCTTGATGCCGTCGACCTTGTCGGGGTGGGCCGCGATGACCTGGAGGAAGGTGTCGGTCGCCGCGTCCAGGTCGGACGAGCCCCAGTAGCCCTCAAGCGCCGGGTCGAACATCGGGCCGAGCCAGTGCAGGACGACCGGCTCGGTGGCCTGGCGGAGCAGGTGGCCGTAGACCTCCAGATAGTCCTCGGGGCCCTTGGCGGCCGCCGCGAGGGCCCGGGAGGCCATCAGGATGGCCTGGGCGCCGGACTCCTCGACGAGCGCGAGCTGCTCCTCGTACGCGGCCCGGACCTCGTCCAGGGTCGCGGGGCCGGTGAGCTGGTCGGTGCCGACTCCGCAGGCGATGAGACCGCCGACCGACTTGGCCTCGGCGGCGCTGCGGCGGATGAGCTCGGCCGCGCCCGCCCAGTCCAGGCCCATCCCGCGCTGGGCGGTGTCCATCGCCTCGGCGACCCCGAGCCCGTGCGACCACAGGTGGCGGCGGAAGGCGAGGGTGGCGTCCCAGTCGACGGCGGCGGGCGAGTCGGGGGTCGTGTCGGCGAACGGGTCGGCGACGACGTGCGCCGCCGAGAAGACCGTACGGGAGGTGAAGGGGGTGCCGGGGGTGGCGGCGATGGGCTCCTTGCGGGGCTCGTACGCCTTGAATCCCCCGTCACCCGTGGGGAGTTGGATCGTCACAGCGAGATCTCCGGTACGTCGAGACGGCGGCCCTCCGCCGAGGACTTCAGGCCCAGTTCGGCGAGCTGGACACCGCGGGCGCCGGCGAGGAGGTCCCACTGGTAGGGGGCGTCGGCGTAGACGTGCTTGAGGAAGAGCTCCCACTGGGCCTTGAAGCCGTTGTCGAACTCGGCGTTGTCCGGGACCTCCTGCCACTGGTCACGGAAGGACTCGGTGGCCGGGATGTCAGGGTTCCAGACCGGCTTGGGGGTGGCGGAGCGGTGCTGGACGCGGCAGTTGCGCAGACCGGCGACCGCGGAGCCCTCGGTGCCGTCGACCTGGAACTCGACGAGTTCGTCGCGGTTGACGCGGACGGTCCAGGAGGAGTTGAACTGGGCGATCGCGCCGCCCTCCAGCTCGAAGATGCCGTACGCGGCGTCGTCGGCGGTGGCGTCGTAGGGCTTGTCGTTCTCGTCCCAGCGCTGGGGGATGTGGGTGGCGGTGAGGGCCTGGACGGACTTCACGCGGCCGAAGAGCTCGTGGAGCACGTACTCCCAGTGCGGGAACATGTCGACAACGATGCCACCGCCGTCCTCGGCCCGGTAGTTCCAGCTCGGACGCTGGGCCTGCTGCCAGTCGCCCTCGAAGACCCAGTAGCCGAACTCGCCGCGGATCGAGAGGATCCGGCCGAAGAAGCCACCGTCGATGAGGCGCTTCAGCTTGAGCAGACCCGGCAGGAAGAGCTTGTCCTGGACGACGCCGTGCTTGATGCCCTTCGCCTCGGCGAGGCGGGCCAGCTCCAGGGCGCCGTCGAGGCCGGTGGCGGTGGGCTTCTCGGTGTAGATGTGCTTGCCGGCGGCGATCGCCTTCTTGATGGACTCCTCGCGGGCGGAGGTCACCTGGGCGTCGAAGTAGATCTCGACGGTCGGGTCGGCGAGGACCGCGTCCACGTCGGTGGAGACGTTCGCCGGGTCCAGGCCGTGCTGCTCGGCGAGGGCCTTCAGCGCGTGCTCACGGCGGCCCACGAGGATCGGCTCGGGCCACAGCACGTTGCCGTCACCGAGGTCGAGGCCGCCCTGCTCACGGATGGCGAGGATCGAACGGACGAGGTGCTGGCGGTAGCCCATGCGCCCCGTCACACCGTTCATGGCGATACGCACCGTCTTGCGTGTCACGTCATTCCCTTCATAGGAGTCGTACGCGGTTGTGCGCGCCGCGCACGCTCCACTGATGAGCGTTACAGCAAGCGCTTTCTATGCAAGAAGAAGCTAGCCTCTGACCACCGGTCTGGACAAGACCGCGAACCGGGTGAGTTGTTCGAGGGGGCGAACAACCGGGGGTGGGGGGCTTAAGGTCGGCTCGGAACCGGGCCGTGGGGGCCCGCGTGTACGACGGAGTACGACTGAGATGCGCTGAGGCGCGCTACCGGAGGACGACGAGATGACGGTGACCCTGGCGGACGTGGCGGCCCGCGCCCAGGTCTCCCCCGCGACGGTGTCGCGCGTACTGAACGGGAACTACCCCGTGGCCGCGTCCACCCGTGAACGGGTGCTGCGGGCCGTGGACGAGCTGGACTACGTCCTGAACGGGCCGGCGAGCTCGCTCGCCGCCGCCACCTCGGATCTCGTCGGGATCCTCGTGAACGACATCGCCGACCCCTTCTTCGGGATCATGGCCGGCGCGATCCAGTCGGAGATCGGCGGGCCGGGCGGCCGCGCGGGCGGGGAGCGGCTCGGGGTCGTCTGCAACACCGGGGGTTCTCCGGAGCGGGAGCTGACGTATCTCACCCTGCTCCAGCGGCAGCGGGCGGCGGCGGTCGTCCTGACGGGCGGGGCGACGGAGGCCGCGCCGCACAAGGCCGCGATGTCGGCGAAGCTGCGGAAGCTGGCGGACGCGGGGACGCGGATCGTGCTGTGCGGGCGGCCTCCGGCGCCGGAGACGGGGGCGGTCGCGCTGACCTTCGACAACCGGGGCGGGGGCAAGGAGCTGACCGAGCACCTCATCGGGCTCGGGCACCGGCGCCTCGGGTACATCGCGGGTCCCGAGGAGCGGACGACGACCCGGCACCGGTTGGAGGGCCACCGGGCGGCACTGGAGGCGCACGGGATCACCGAGGATCCCCGGTGGACCGTGCACGGGCGGTACGACCGGCGGTCCGGGTACGAGGCCACGCTGGAGCTGCTGCGGCGGGATCCGTCGCTCACGGCTGTGGTGGCCGCGAACGACTCCGTCGCGCTGGGGGCGTGTGCGGCGCTGCGGGACTCCGGGCGGCGGATTCCGGATGACGTGTCCGTCGCCGGGTTCGACGACCTGCCGTTCAGCATCGACGCCGTGCCCGCGTTGACGACGGTGCGGTTGCCGCTGGCGGAGGCGGGGGCCCGGGCGGGGCGGATCGCGATGGGGCGGGAGGAGCCGCCGCCCGGGGGGATCGCCACGGTTCGGGGGGAGTTGATGGTTCGGGGGTCCTCTGGGGTGCCGCGGGCCTGAGGGGCCGGTCGTCACTTCTTCGTCGACGGGTGCGGGGCGGTGGGGGGCTGGTCGCGCAGTTCCCCGCGCCCCTGAGCAGGCCGGACTGGACGGCGACTTCCAGAGCCCTCATCGACTGCCCGCCTTTCTCGCGGCCTCCTCCACCCTGTTCCGGTACTGCTCCCACCAATCCCCGTCCCCCGGCGCCATGTTGTCCCCCTCCCCTCTCTGCCCCACCGACCCGTCCACGAGTTCGCGTACGACGTCGGCGTGGCCCACATGCCGATGCGTCTCGGCGATCATGTGGACGAGGATGCGGTGGAGGGTGAGTTCGGCGTGCGGGGGCCGGGGGACGCGGCCCACGGTGTCCAGGGGGAGGGTGTCGAGGGTCTCGTCGGCGTGGGCGCAGGCTCGGTGGTAGGCGTCGACTATCTGCTCGCGGCTCTCCTCGGGAGTCGCCCACAGGTCGGCGTTGGGTTCTGCGGCGCCGGTGATCCACAGCGGCTGGGCCCCGGGGAGCGGCCGGCCGAAGGTCTCGCCGAAGTAGATCGCCTCGGCACCGGCGAGGTGTTTGACCAGGCCCAGGAGGTTGGTGCCGGTCGGGGTCAGGGGGCGGCGGGCGTCGTACTCGCCGAGGCCGTCGAGTTTGCGGAGCAGGGAGTCACGGGCGTCCTGGAGGTAGAGGCGCAGGTCGGCGGCGTCAGCTGTTTCGGTCATCGGATCAGTCTGTCGGCGGCACGATCTTTGTCCACCGGTAATCAGCGGAGGGGCTTCACCGCCGCGAATCCGAACAGGTTGGGGATCCCGCCCGACCCGGTCTCCACGGTCCGCTCCAGCCGCAGGCCCGCTGTGAGCGTGGCGTTGAGCAGGTCGGTCAGTGGGACGTGCCAGGCGCCGACGCGGGCGCGCACTCCGGCGGGGTTCCATGAGTCGAGGGTGCGGGAGCGGTCGGCGTACCTCTCGTCGACCACGATCCTCGTCCCCTCGCTCCAGTCGGCGAACGCCCCGATGAAGCAGGGGTGGACGCCGAGGTGCACGAACCGGCCGCCCCGGGTCAGGACCCGGGCGATCTCCCTGAGCACGGCCGCGTAGTCGGGCACGTCCGTGCTCGCCAGCACGCACATCGCGGCAGGGACCGAGTCGTCGGCCAGCGGGAGGGCCGTGGCGTCGCCGACCGCGACCGGCAACCGGCCTACCGCGTGGCGGAGTTGGCCGTGCGAGAGGTCCACGCCGACCGGTGTCCAACCGAGTGCCGCCGCCGGGGCCGCGTGGGCGCCGGTGCCGCAGCAGACGTCCAGGCAGATCCCCTCCCCCGGCCCCAGCAGTTCCCCGAGCATCGTGTGCAGCCTGTCGATGAACTCGCCGCCGGAGGAGCGCGACATGTAGTCGTTGTACCAGTCCGCGTGAGCGTCGTACGTCGCTGTCGTCATCCTTCGAGGGTAGGAAGCGATCTCGGGGTGCGGACCGCCGTTCGCCGACAGCTCACGGCCTCCATGTCAGTGGGCTCCTCTATCGTCCCGGCCATGGTCTTTTCCCTGCCCGACGGGCTGCCTCCGGGGCGTTTCGAGCGACGGGGTCCGACGGAGGTCTGGCTCTCCGACGAACTGCCCGACCAAGTCGGGGAGTTGTGGGCGGATCTGCTGGGGAAGGCCGCCGTCACCGGGCTGTACCCGCACCTGTGTTGGCCGGAAGACCCTTCGCGGCCCACGGATCCGGCCGCCGCCGACGCCGTACGGCTCGACGAGGTCCTCGCGGTCGACTTCGCCGAGTACCGGCGCGAGCGGCTGCCGTTCTGGTCCGACCCGGCCTCCGCCGAGCTACCGGACGACGACATGCCGGAGGACATCGAGCCCTGGCCGCACGATCCGGGGCCGCCGTTCGAGAGCTGGCCGGGGCTCGCGCCCGCCGGTCCGGGTGGCGGCGGGGGCTCGAGCCCCGAGGAGGCGGCGGCCCGTACGGTCGCCGGTCTCCTGCGCACCGAGCCGTTCGCGGCGTCCTTCGTGCTCGCCCTCGTCCCGGCCCGCCGCTCCGCCGACGTCCCGGCGCTGATGGGCTGGTCCCACGGTGGACCGCAGCCGCTGCTGGGCGCCCTGTTGCGGAGCTGGGAGGGGCGGTTCGGGGCCCGGGTGGTGGCCGCGTACGGCGGTGAGCTGCATGTCTCGGTCGCGCGGCCGCCCCTTGATCCGGCGGACGCGGAGCGGCTCGCGCTGGAACATGTACTGTCCACCGCGGACAACATCGTGGACGATCCGCCGACGCCGTTCCCCGAGTACGCGCGTGAACTCGTCGGGCGGACCCAGTGGCGGTTTTGGTGGGACTGAGGCGGAAGACGCCGTACGCTCCCCCCGCCAATAAGTGCTCGGGCCGGCGTTCACGGAGGGGATGGCGGTGGCGTGGCCGGAGCGCGCCGGGGACCCTCCCCCGCAAGCGGGGGGACCCCAGCCGACCGGCTCAACTCCCTGAAGAAGCACGTCGTCACGGACACCCTCGACGACTCCGAGCTGACCTGGAACGACACCGAGCAGATCCCGCACGCTCATCAGCGAGGGGCTCGTCGACGAACTCCAGCTTCTCGTGATGCCGGTGGTCCTCGGCGGCGGCAAGTCGATCTTCCCGGAGGACGGGGCCAAGCGGCCCTTCGAGCTGGTGTCCACGGTCGCCGGGAAGACCGGCGTGCTGGTGTGCGTGTACCGGCCCGCTACCGAGGGCTAGCGGCGGTGGGCGCGGACGTCCTACGCTCGGTTCAGCGATATCTCTGACTGAGTCAAGCATCCGGGGGTCGACCGACCATGACCGTCCAGGACATCCGCGCCTTCAACCGCTTCTACACGAACGTCATCGGCGCCCTCGACTACAGCCGTCAGCTGTACGCCCCGTACACCCTCACCGAGTCCCGCGTCCTGTACGAGCTCGCGCACTCGCCGCGCACCGACGCGGCCGATCTGCGGACCGAACTCTCGTTGGACGCGGGGTACTTGAGCCGGATCCTGAACAAGTTCGAGCAGGAAGGGCTGATCGAGCGCACGCCCTCGCGGCGGGATCCGCGTCGGCGCCGGGTCACGCTCACCGCGCGCGGCCGGGAGACGGCCGCGCTGCTCGCCGAGCGCGCCGACGAATCGGTGGGCGCGCTCCTCGCGACCGTCCCCTCCGCCGACCGGCCCCGGCTCTCCGAGGCGATGCACACCGTCCGCACCCTGCTGTCCGACGGCCGCCCGCCGCGCCGCGAGGACGTCCTGCTGCGCGATCCCGGCCCCGGCGACCTCGGCTGGATCGTGGCCCGCAACGCGGCCCTCTACGCGGCCGAGTACGGCTTCAACGCCGACTACGAGGGGCTGGTCGCGCGGATCGTCGCCGACTTCGCGGAGGACCATGATCCGCATCTGGAGCGGGTGTGGATCGCCGAGCTGGACGGGCGGCCGGTGGGGTGCGTGATGTGCGTACGGGACGACGCGCCTGGCACGGCCCGGTTGCGGCTGCTTCTCGTCGAGCCGGAGGCGCGCGGACTCGGTATCGGGGACCGGCTGGTCTCGGCCGTCGTCGACTTCGCGCGCGGTGTCGGCTACCGGGATCTGGTCCTGTGGACCAACGACGTCCTCACCGCCGCCCGCCGCGTCTACCAGCGCCACGGATTCGTCCTGGCCGCCGAGAAGCCCCACCGCTCCTTCGGCCAGGACCTGAACGGCCAGGACTGGCGACTGGAGCTGACCGGGACGGGTGAGTGACGGGTCGGCCGGGAGGTTGGGTGGTGGGGTGGTGGGGTCGTGGGGTGGTCGGGCCGGTGGATGGGTGAGAGTTGGGCCAGTCGGCCGGCCAGGGGCTGAACTGGTCGGCCGGTGAGTGGCTCAGCCACTCGGTCGGTCAGTGGCTGACCCAGTCAGCCCGTGAGTGGCTGGAGCAGCCAGCCCGTGAGCCGCTGGAGCGGTCGACCAGCCAGCGGAACTGAACCAGTCGGCCGGTAAGTGGCTCATCGTTCCCCGGCAAGCGCGGTACACGCGAACTCGGCTCGAAGCGCATGGTCACACGCTCTTGCGTCACGCCGTGCACTGCCTCACGGTTCACCAGGCCGAGACCGAGTCGTGGCCGAGCCGAGCACCCCGCAGGGCCTCCTCCTGAACGCACTCGCTCGTATGAGGGTTCCGGGGACGTGAGCACCGCCTCCGCCTGGTCCTGTGCTCCGACCAAAGAGGCACCTGACCAGTACGAAGGCCGTGGAGGCCTGGGGCCGCATCCATCCTCGTCTGTCCACCCGCTCCGCACGGATCGGGTGGACCGGCGAACTCCCCCCAATCGAGAGCACGCCGTGGCCGCCTCGCTGGACCTGGGTCGAACGCAAGCGTCCCACCCAGGCGCTGGGGCGTCCGCTTCCGCGGTTCGGATGGCCGGCTCGACGGTCGGCGATCCGCCGGCCGTCGTCGTCCAGCGGAGAGCAGGTCAGTCGATCAGCACGTCGAGATCGCAGACGCTGCCGCGGCGCCCGCCTCCACCAGGGCGGAACAGGCGCTCGAGATCTTCGACTGTGACGGGCCGACAGTCGGTCGGGGGCGGGATGTGGCGTCGGCACAGGAGGTGGACGGAGTCCGGCGAGAGGTAGGCCACGATGCGCTTGAGGAAACCGTCCGGGGCGAGAGGACACCCATCGCTCCGCAACCGTCGAAAGGTTGCAAGGACAAGCTCGTTGAGCCGTCGCCTGCCACGAGGACGCTTTGAGGTCAGGGAAGGAGAAGCAGTTTGCCCGTGGTCGTGCGTGACTGCAGTGCCTCGTGGGCCCGGCTCGCCTCCTCGAAGGGGTAGCGGCCGGCGATGGCCGTGCTCAGGGTGCCGTCGCGAAGCCAGGCGAAGACGTCGCCCGCCCTGGCGGCGAGTTCCGCCGGGTCGGTCGCGTGGTGCACCAGCGTCGGGCGGGTGAGGTAGAGCGAGCCCCGGCTCGCCAGGGACTGGGGGTCCAGTGGGGGCACCGGGCCCGAGGCAGCGCCGAGAAGGACGAAGACGCCGCGCGGACGCAGGGCCGCCAGGCCGGCGTCGAACGTGTCCCTGCCCACGCCGTCGTAGACCACGTCGACACCGCGGCCGTCGGTCAACTCCCGCACCTGTGCCGCGCGTTCGGCACCGTTCTCGCTGTTCCAGGCCCCGATGACCACTTCGTGCGCGCCGGCGGCGCGGGTCACCGCCGCCTTCTCGGGCGTGGAGACGGCGGCGATGACCCGGACGCCCCGACCGGCGAGCAGGCGGACGAGGTGCTGCCCCAGACCGCCGGCCGCAGCATGGACAAGGGCGTACTCGCCCTTGTCCGCGTCGTAGGTGGACGTGGTGAGGTAGTGCGCGGTGAGCCCCTGGAGCATGATCGCGGCGGCGTCCTGGTCGCCGATGTCGTCGGGCACCGGTACGGCGGCGGAGGCGGGTACGAGCACCTGCTCGGCGTAGCTGCCGGGCACCTGGCACCAGGCGACGCGGTCGCCGGGCCGTACGCCCGCGACGTCGGCGCCGACGGCCAGGACGACTCCAGCGCCCTCGCTGCCGGGAACCAGCGGGGCCTTCAACGGGGTGGTGCCCTGGCGCTCGTAGACGTCCTTGAAGTTCACCCCGGCGGCGGTCAGCTCGACCAGGAGCTCGCCCCTGTCCGGGTTCCGCACGGGGCGTCGGCCGACCGTGAGGACCTCCGGTCCTCCGTGGCGTTCCGCGATGACTGCGCGCATGCGAGCTCCTGGTGTCGAGTGATGGCCGGGTCGGTGATCGGGGCGGGGATCAGGCAGTTGCCTCCCGCCGAGGAACGTAGCGCAGGCTGAGCACCACGATGGCCAGGAAGCACAGGGCGACCAGTCCGACGCTGACGCGCAGCCCCAACAGGGAGTCGCCCATGGCGATGAAGGAGCCCAGGAGGGCGACGCCCATGGCCATGCCCACCTGCCGGGCGGTGTTGAGGATGCCGGAGCCCAGCCCGGCGTAGGCGGGTTCGATGGACAGCAGGGCGGCGGCGTTCAGGCTGGGGGAGAACACGCCGCAGCCCAGGCCCGCCAGGGCGGTGCCGATCAGGAACAGCGGCCGCGTGGCGATGCCGTCGACGCCCAGCAGGAGCACGGCGCCGACGAAGGAGGCCAGGGCACCGGTCCACAGCAGCGTGCGTGGACCGCGGCCGACCATGCGCCGGTTGAGGACGATCGTGCCGAACACCCATGAGATGCCGAAGGGCAGGAAGTGCACGCCCGTCTCCAGGGCGTTCAGGCCCCAGTGCTGTTGCACGTAGATGGCGAGCATGAACTGCATGCCGTAGCCGCCGAACTGGAAGGCGAAGCCGTTGCTGACCGAGGCGGTGAAGGCGGCCCGGCGGAACACGACGAGCGGCAGCATCGGGTGCTCGGTGCGCTGTTCGACGGCGACGAAGGCGACGCCGGCCACGATGCCGAGGGTGAGCAGCCCGAGCGTGATCGGCGACGTCCAGCCCAGCGGGCCTCCCTCGATCAGGTAGGCGACGAGTGCCGAGAGGGCCACGATGGCGGTGAGCTGGCCGGGCAGATCGGGCCGGGCCTCGCGGCGCGGCGTCTCACGGGCGTGGCGCTGGGCGAGGTAGAGAGTGGCCAGGCCGACCGGGACGTTGATGAAGAAGATGGACCGCCAGCCCCACAGGTCGGTGAGGAATCCGCCGGCGATCGGCCCGGCCACGAGCGCCATGCCGCCCGTGGCTCCCCACACGGTGATGGCCTTGGCTCGTTCCGTCGGGTCGGCGTAGGTGCGGGCGATGATGGCCAGCGTGGTGGGCAGCAGACCACCCGCGGCCAGGCCTTGGAGGAAACGGGCGCCGATGAGGGTGCCGAGGGTGGGGCTCAGGGCGCACAGGAGCGAGGCCGCGGTGAAGGCGGCGAGCGCGGTGACGAATAGCCGGCGGGCGCCCCAGCGGTCGCTGATGCTCCCCGCGGTGAGCAGGACGCTGGCCAGCGGGATGGTGTAGATGTTCACCACCCACTGGAGCGCGGAGATGGAGCCGTGCACGTCCCTTTCGATGGCGGGGAGGGCGACGTTCAGGGCGCTGCCGTCCAGAAGGATCATGAAGAAGCCGAGGCAGACGGCGGCGAGCGCCAGCCTGCTGTGGTGCGTGGGCCGGTCGGCTGCCGGGTCGGGCGCGGATGACGGGAGGCCGGTGCTCGTTCCGGGGGCGGCGGAGGTCGTCATGGGGGGACTCTTCCTGTGGTCGGGGGGAGCAGTGGGGGGGCGTGATGCGGAAGGGCGCGGCGGTGCCGGGCGGGCCGGCCGCGCCGAGCGGATCAGTCCTCGGGAGAGCGGGACGGGGCGGGTGCGGCCCTCAGTGCCTCTACGGCCCTCAGGGCACCGGCGACGCAGTGGCGGAACACCTGCGGGTCCCGTCGCGCACGGGCCAGGACGTAGCCGCCCTGGACGGCGGCCACCAGGAGTGAGGCCGTCGTCCTGGAGTCGGTGTCCTGGCGCAGTTCGCCCCGCGCGACGCCTTCTTCGAGAACCTGGGCGATACGTTCCGTGAGCCAGGCGAAGAATTCGCCGCTGGGCGCCCGCAGCGTGTCGTCGACCACCACCTCGGGGTCCTGTACGAGTCGGCCGACGCGACAGCCGGCGAGCGGATCGCGTTCCGTCTCCAGGTAGGCGCGGATCCGCTCCACCGCGGACTGACCGGTGGACAGGGCCTCCTCCACCGTCTCGCGCAGTGTCCCGGCCGAGTGGTGCATGGCGGCGACGGCCAGATTCACCTTGCCGGAGAAGTGGTGGTACATGCTGCCTTGCCCGACCCCGGCCCGCTTCTGGATCATCGCCGGGCTCGTGCCCGTGTAGCCGCGCTCCCACAGGAGCTCGGCTGTCGCTTCCACGAGTGCGGTCCTGGTGGTCATGACACGACTGTACATACTAGTAGGTACAGAGCCAACGCTCTTTCCTCTCTCTTTGCGAAGGAGGCGGATCCCTCTGCGCTCGGCTACGCCGCCAGGCGTGTGGAGGCGTGGGCCATCAGCTCGCGCACCGAGACCTTGCCGGCGTTGTTGTACGGGATCCGCGTCACCTCCAGGACCGTCGCGGTGTCCGCGTAGCGCCGCAGCTTCTCCCGCACCGCCGTCAACGCATGCGCCCGCCCCACCGGCCCGAGGTCGGGGCGCAGCACGACCGCCGCGATCACCGCCCGCTCCGGCGCACCCATCCGCTCGGGATCGGCGGCGACGCAGGCGTCCCGCACCGCGGGACTGTTCTTGATGTCTCCCTCGGCGCGGACGAAGTCCACGCGCGCGGCCACCGTGTCGGAATCCCCGCCGGAACGCGCGGTGACGTACACCCGCCCGTCGCCGGCGACGTAACCGTAGTCGCTGGTGAGCACGTGGCTGCGGCCGTCCACCCGGACGGTGTCGAGCGGGCGGTGGACATATCCGTCCAGGGCGAAGGCGCTCTCGATCGCGAGCTGCCCCACCTGCCCGGCGGGCAGCGCGGCGGCCGTGACCGGGTCGACGGCCCGTACGGTCACCCCGGGCATGCAGCGTCCGGCGGAGTACGGGTCTGCCGCGAGGTCGGCCGGTCCAGCCATGGTGTTGATGCCGGTCTCGGTCGTCGCGTAGTAGAGGTGGAGCACGTCACCGAGGCGGTCGGCGGTCTGCCTGATCGCGCGGGGACTGAGGTGCCGGCCGCCGGTCAGCACGAACCGCAGGGCGGAGAGGTCCGCCCCAGCGTGCGAAGTCGTCGCCTTCTCCAGGACCGCCTCCAGGAAGGGCGGTACGAAGAATGCACCCGTCAGCCGTTCTCGCTCCATCACCTCGAGGGCGGCCTCCGAGTCGGCGGGCCCCAGACGGACGGAGCCGCCGAGGGCCAGTGCGGCGCTCACCCACACGTGCCCGGAGGCGAATGCCAGGGGTGACGTGATCAGAAAGGAGTCCGACGGGCCGAAGTCCAGCGCGTCGCGGAGGTAGGCGACCCGCTGGTTCTCGGTTCGCTTCCGCCGTACGAAGAGCTTGGGCACCCCGGTCGTCCCACTGGTGAACCCCAGTGCGAGGAACCGGGGTGTGTGCCACGTGCCGGGCGGGAAGTCCGCGTCCGCGACCGCCAGATAATGCGTCACCCGCGTGTCGAAGGCGGGGAAGTCCACCACGTCCAGCAGCAGGGCTTTGTCCGGCCAGCGCCGCCAGAAGTCCTTCGGCAGCGTGGGCAGGGAGCTGTCGACGACGATGAAGGTCGGGTTCACGGCCTCCAGCTGCGCGGCGATGGTCCCCTCGTCGCGCGCCGGGTCGATCCCGACCCAGGGCACGCCGAGCGAGGTGAGAGCGGCGGTCGCCACCACCACGCGCACACTGTTGCCCGCCAGGACGACGGCCCGGTTCTCGTCGGCCGGGTCCAGGCTCCGCGTGAGCCAGGAGCGCACGGAGCATGTCTGCGCCGCCAGTCGGCTCCAGGTGAGGGTGTCCCGGCCGTCGCCGACAGCCGTGGTGTCGGGGACGACGGCAGCGCGTTCGAGCAGGGTCTCGAGAGCGATCACGGTAGGGCCTCCTTGGGCGAGGTCAGCCGGCGAGGGGCAGGGGCAGGTCGGACGCGGTCGCGCGCTCGGCACGCGCGAGACGCGCCACGCCGAGCCGCAGGGAGGAGCGGGCTATGGAGTCGCCCTGCAGCAGCGTCCGTGAGTTGACGTGGGGCCGTGCGCCGATGGCGGTCACCCACTGCACGGACTCCACGGGCGGTCCGTAGGAGAAGCGCGCCGGATGCGGTCGGCCATCAGCGCGGACCACCTGGAAGGTGACGTCGGTGACGTCCAGACCACCGGTCTGGTAGCCCGGACCTGTCAGGTCCGGGATGACGTGCGGTCGGCAGCCCCCGGCGGCCGACAACGAGCTGAGCAGCGGATCGGTCGCCCGCCGTATGTCGGTCAGCGGCAGGTGCGCCTCGATCAGCGTGGCCGCCCGCACCGGCTCGCCCGGTACCTGCGGGGAGGCGGCCACGAAGGCGCGTTCGCGCTCATCCGCGACGACCCCCATCCGCGGTCCCAGAAGCTCGACGACACCCGCCTCGACCAGCGCGCGCAGCTGCTCGACGCGCCGCGCCGGCGGCCCGCTCGCCGCGTAGTTGTTCAGGCCGCTGAACCAACGATCGATGTGCTCGCGGTACGAGGTACCGCTGATGCCACGGTGCGAGATGACCTGGCGGACCTCGTCCCGAAGGTCGCGCATGACCGCGGCCGCCGCCTTCACGGCGCTGGCGTCCGGGCCCAGCCGGGAGTGGCGCAGGTCCTCGGCGAGCTGTCCGAGGACCCACCGCCGGAACGCGGCCTGGTCCTCGAACTCGTGCTGGTCGGCCGGCCGGTCCAGCGCCTGCCAGCTCCACCGCAGCGCCGGATCCGGCACCAGTTCCTCGATGAGCCCGCGCATCCGCGGGCTGTCCCATTCCAGAGCGGGGTACTCGGCCAGGAGCCGGGCGTACGCGTCTGCGGGACCGTCCTTGAGCAGGGCCCGGTAGTACACCCAGCCGACCTCCTTGGCCACCAGGGGGAACAGATCGCGCACGAAGTCGTTGCGGCCGGTGCCCGCGGCGGTGCGCAGCCGCGCGATCTCCTGTGCGTTCAGGAAGACCGGCTGATAGCGCGGCACGACCTCCTGGTGGATCTCGGCGCGCGCCCGGTACGGCATGCCGCGGCCCGAACCGGCGTACAGCACGGGTTCGTGCCCGCCGCGTCGGTACGTGAGCCAGCCGTCGCCGTCCCGCTCGAAGCGGCCGCCCCTGGCCTCGGTGAGCAGCACCATGTAGTCGTAGAAGTTGAGGCCGAGACCGCGCAGGATGACCGGCTCCCCCTCGCCGATCCCGTCGAGGTCGACCTCCGCCGGGCTGTTGGGCGGGACGTAGCGCAGGCCGTGGCGCGCCGCGAAGTCGGTCAGTTCCCGCTCGCGGTCGGTGCCGGACACGTCGTAGTGCCCCTGCGCGAGAACCACCGAATCGACCCGCAGCGGCAGGTCCTCGTCCTCCAGCCGCACCTCCTGCAGGCCGTCCGTGCCGTCGGTGACGGAAACGGCGCGCGTACGGTGCACCCGCACGGAGACGTACTCCGGTGCCCTGTCGACGATGTGCTGGAACGCCCAGCTCAGATACTCCCCTTGGAAGGCCCGGGAGGCGTACGACCACGGCTCCATCACGGCCGCCTCGGCCCTGGCCGCCTCGGTGACCCCCGTGACCTGACCGGCGGCGACCATGCGGGCCCACTGGTACTGGGTGGGCCCGGCAGTCAGTGGGCCCTCGCAGGTCACCGTCGGGTCGGTGAAGACGGTCACGTCACCGGCGACCGTGTTCATCAGCAGGTCGCGCGGCTGGTCCACCTTCCACACCCGCCCCGCGCCGACCTGGCAGGGGTCCACCACATGGACCTCGATGAAGCGGCCGTCGGCGAGCAGCGGAGCGTTGGCGCAGATCCGCTCGAGGGCCACGGTGCCGCGGGGCCCCGCGCCGACGACGCAGATCCTGATGGGGTCTGTGGATTCGAGAGACATGCCGAACTCCTTGTCGTGGTCGGTCATCCGGTGACGGTCCAGGTGTCGCCGCCGGCCAGCAGTGCGGTGGGGTCGCCCGGGCCGCGCTGCGCGACCGCCTGGGCGATCTGCTCGTTCATGAGCGCGTCGTAGACGGGCCGTTCGACGCTGCGCAGCACTCCGATGGGGGTGGGGTGCTGGAGTCGGGAGAGGGCGAAGGCTCGGGCCGGGTCTGGATCGTGGATGTCGTGGACGATCTCCTCGCCGTCCGGCGCGAGCCGGTAGGGCTTGCCGTGTTCCAGGCGGAGCAGGGCGGTGTCGCGGGTAGCGGGGTCCTTGAGGAGGTCGAAGGCGCCGTCGTTGAAGATGTTGCAGTTCTGGTAGATCTCGACCAGGGCGGTGCCGGGGTGGCCGGCGGCGGCCCGCAGCACTTCCGTGAGGTGCTTGCGGTCGGAGTCGACCGTGCGGGCGACGAAGCTCGCCTCGGCACCGATCGCCAGGGAGAGCGGGCGGAACGGTTCGTCGAGGGAGCCCATCGGCGTCGACTTGGTGATTTTGCCGACCTCGGAGGTGGGCGAGTACTGGCCCTTGGTCAGGCCGTAGATGCGGTTGTTGAACAGCAGGATCTTGAGGTTGACGTTGCGGCGCAGGGCGTGGATGAGGTGGTTGCCGCCGATGGACAGGGCGTCGCCGTCGCCCGTGACCACCCACACCGACAGATCGCGGCGGGAGGCGGCCAGGCCCGTGGCGATGGCGGGGGCGCGGCCGTGGATGGAGTGCATCCCGTAGGTGTTCAGGTAGTACGGGAAGCGGGAGGAGCAGCCGATGCCCGAGACGAAGACGATGTTCTCCCTCGCCAGGCCCAGCTCCGGCATGAAGCCCTGCACCGCGGCGAGGATGGCGTAGTCACCGCAGCCGGGGCACCAGCGCACTTCCTGATCGGACTTGAAGTCCCTTGCGTGGAGCTTGATTTCAGTGGTCACGGAGCTTCTCCTTCAGCGCCGCGGCGAGCTGCTCCGCCTTGAACGGCATGCCGTTGACCTGGTTGCAGCTGTGGGCGTCGACCAGGTACGTCGCCCGGATGAGGGTGGCGAGCTGCCCGAGGTTCATCTCGGGCACGACGACCCGCCGGTAGGAGGCGAGGACGTCACCGAGGTTGCGGGGAAAGGGGTTGAGGTGCCGCAGGTGCGCCTGCGCGATCGGCTCCCCGGCCCGGCGCAGCCGCCGTACCGCGGCCGTGATCGGCCCGTACGTCGATCCCCAGCCCAGCACCAGGGTGTTCGCCCCGTCCGGATCGTCGACGTCGAGGTCGGGGACGGTGATGCCGTCGATCTTGGCCTGACGGGTGCGGACCATGAAGTCGTGGTTGGCCGGGGCGTAGGAGATGTTGCCGGTGCCGTCCTCCTTCTCGATGCCGCCGATGCGGTGCTCCAGGCCGGGTGTGCCCGGGATGGCCCAGGGGCGGGCGAGCGTGTGCGGATCCCGCTTGTACGGCCAGAAGACCTCGGTGCCGTCATCGAGGGTGTGGTTGGGGCCCTGCGCGAACTGCACCGTCAGATCAGGCAGCTCCTCCAGGTCCGGGATGCGCCAGGGCTCGGAGCCGTTGGCCAGGTAGCCGTCGGAGAGGAGGAAGACCGGGGTGCGGTACGTCAGCGCGATCCGGGCCGCCTCCAGGACGGCGTCGAAGCAGTCGGCCGGGGTGCGGGGCGCGACCACCGGCACCGGGGCCTCGCCGTTGCGCCCGTACATCGCCTGAAGCAGGTCCGCCTGTTCGGTCTTGGTGGGCAGGCCGGTGGACGGCCCGCCGCGCTGGATGTCGACGATCAGCAGCGGCAGCTCCAAAGACACCGCCAGTCCGATGGTCTCGGACTTCAGCGCCACACCGGGCCCCGAGGTGGTGGTCACCGCCAGGGAACCGCCGAAGGCCGCCCCCAACGCCGCGCCGATGCCCGCGATCTCGTCCTCGGCCTGGAAGGTGCGCACACCGAAGTTCTTGCGCTTGGACAGTTCGTGCAGGATGTCACTGGCCGGGGTGATGGGGTACGAGCCCAGGAACAGCGGCAGATCCGCCTGTCGGCTCGCGGCGACAAGCCCGTACGACAGCGCCAGGTTGCCGGATATGTTGCGGTAGACGCCCGGCGGGAACGCCTTCGCCGCCGGAGCGACCTCGTAGGAGACGGCGAAGTCCTCGGTCGTCTCCCCGAAGTTCCAGCCCGCCCGGAAGGCGGCGATGTTGGCCCTGGCGATGGGCGGCTTCCGGGCGAACTTCGCGGTCAGGAACTTCTCCGTGCCCTCCGTGGGCCGGTGGTACATCCAGCTCAGCAGCCCCAGCGCGAACATGTTCTTGCTGCGCTCGGCCTCCTTGCGGGACAGGTCGAACTCCTTCAGCGCCTCCACCGTGAGCGTGGTCAGCGGCACCGGGTGGAGGTTGTAGCCGTCGAGGGACCCGTCCTCCAGCGGATTACTCTCGTAGCCGACCTTCTGCATCGCCCGTTTGGTGAACTCGTCCGTGTCGACGATGATCTCCGCACCGCGCGGCAGGTCGGCGATGTTGGCCTTCAGCGCGGCCGGGTTCATCGCCACCAGCACATTCGGCGCGTCACCCGGGGTGAGGATGTCGTGATCGGCAAAGTGCAGCTGGAAGGACGAGACACCGGGCAGGGTGCCGGCCGGTGCACGGATCTCGGCCGGGAAGTTCGGCAGCGTCGACAGGTCGTTGCCGAACGACGCGGTCTCCGAGGTGAAACGGTCCCCGGTGAGCTGCATACCGTCACCCGAGTCCCCCGCGAACCTGATGATCACCCGGTCGAGCCGGCGAACCGTTCTTCCGCTGAGGGCTGCCGGGAGTTCGGTCGGAGCGGTCGTGGTCGTGTCGGGAGCGATGGTCATGAGCCAGTCACCTCACGTCCGTCCGGCGCGTCGGCGTCGGGTGCGTGCTCGGATTCCCGGAACAGCTGCCGGAAGTAGTTGATGTCGCCGGTCAGGTCGGCCAGGAGAGTACGGAGGGAGGTGCCGTCGGCGCCTGCTGCACGCAGTTGTTCGCGGTTGCGGCGCAGGCTGCGTGCGGAGAGCGGCAGGTCGCCCGCCGAGAGGTAGCGGATGGCGCCCTCGGCATCGCGCCGGGGGATGACACGCGACCTCGCGTAGCGGCTGGCGCTGAACGGAATGTCGAGCGTTCCCTGTTCGAACGCCGAGACCACGGCCGCCACGGTGTCGCGCTGCTCCAGCACCGGCTCCACGAGCTCGCAGACCTCGGTGAGGATCCAGTCCAACTCGCGGCGGACCTTCTCCTCGTCGACGCCGATGAAGTCCAGCAGCGGGGAGTTGGCCCGGGCGGCCAGCCGCAGCCCCTCGACGTTGGCCCGGGCGTCGGGAATCCCGTACGCCTCCTGGTAGGTCTTGGTGATCAGCTTCGAGGCACCGCCGAGCCGCGCCGCCAGCGCTCCGTAGAAGATCAGGTCCTCGGCGTTGTCGCGGACGCGGGGGAAGACCCCCATGAACTCGTGCAGGACCGCGTGCACCTGGCTGTCCGCCGGAAGGTACCGGCGGGCCAGTTCGGGGACGGCCCTCAAGGCGGCGACGTCCTGGGCGAGATGTCCGCCCTGTGGGTAGGCGACCGAGACGCATCGGACGCCGGCGCGGGCGGCGAGCACCGCTTCGATGACGCTGACGGCCAGGCTGATGGACGGCGGGACCAGGACCGCGGTGAGGGTGCCGAACAGTTCCCGGTCCACGACCAGACCCAGGTCGGCGAGTTCACCGCAGCGCCGGTCCACCTCCTGCCAGGTGTGCAGCGAGTCGGTCAGGGAGACCGCCTTGGAGTACGGCAGGTTGTAGGAGATGCCGCCGCCTTCGAACGACGTGATGCCCGAGGCGACCGTGACGTCGAACAGGGCCCGGGCGTCCGGGGAGCCGTGCCGTATCTCCAGCGGCACGCTCACCGCCTCGTTCAGTTCCCGTCCCCGACGCCACCCGTGGGTGACCAGGGGGTAGCCGTTGAGGTCGGCCGGGCGCCGGTTCAGTGTGCGCAGGGCCTGCTCGAAACGGAGCAGCCGGGTGTGCGAGTCGATCGTGAGGGTGAGGATGTCGGGTGCCGCCTCGGACTCCAGCGCGCGTAACAGGGCCTTCATCTCCTGGTGGTCGCCCACACCGCAGCGGGGTTGGAGGGCCACCCGCCCGGTGTCACGGGCGTGGGCGAGGACGTCGGCGGCGATCGGCTTGCCCAGGGCCTCGACGTAGGCCACCGACTCCTCGATAGGCGGCAGTGACGTGTCGCCGGCCGGGCCTTCCCCGGTGCCACGGGCACCGAGGAAGGCTATGCCGCCGGTCATGACGCCACGCGCACGGCCTCGGCCGGCGCGGACCGGTCGGCGCGCAGCTGGTCGAGGACGGCGGGCAGGTGCGCGGGGTCGGTGAGGATGCGGTCGACACCGAGCTGGTGGAGCCGGGTGTGGGCCGAGGCGTCCTTGTGACTGCCGACGGATAGGTTGCCGCCGACGATGACAGGGACGTCCAGCCGGCCGTTCGCCCGGGCGGCCCTGAGCCCCCGCAGGTCCTCGTGGATGTGCCCGTTGAGGCTGCCGATGATGACCGCCTCGGCGTCCGGGTGTTCGTCCAAGGCGTCGGCGAATTCCTCGACGGGCGTGCAGGTACCGAGATTGACCACGTCGTAGCCGAAGCCGCGCAGCGCATGGGCGATCAGATGGTTGGCGACGGCGTGGCTGTCGCTCGCGGCGACACCCAGGATGACCTTGCGGGGTCCGGCGGCTGAGGGCAGGGACTGCTGGCGCATCTGGCGCTCCTTGGGGAAGGGGTGGGCTGTCAGTCGTCGAAGGCGGCGAAGAGTTCCCTCTTGCTGACCGCGTGCAGCCGCTTGACGTCGTATTCGTCGGCGTCGGCGGTGGCGAGCGAGTCGAAGACACAGGTGATGGCCGGAGCCAGACCCCATACCTCGCGATACTCGGGCCAGCCCTTGTGGCCGGCGGCGATGTCCCGCTGCCGGGCGAAGAGGTAGTCGTGCCACTCGCGGCTGGAGGGGTAGCG
The DNA here is from genome assembly GCF_040651535.1 of Streptomyces sp. NPDC048420. Classification (NCBI taxonomy): domain Bacteria; kingdom Bacillati; phylum Actinomycetota; class Actinomycetes; order Kitasatosporales; family Streptomycetaceae; genus Streptomyces; species Streptomyces sp. NPDC048420. Next base: position 179,388 of record NZ_JBEZKG010000018.1, on the reverse strand, counting down.
GTGGTGGTAGTCGTGCACGACCGTGTCGCCGGTCAGAACCAGGTAGCGGGCGGGTGCGTGGACGAACAGCATCCGCAGGGTCCAGCGGGTCCAGGCAAGTGTCCGGCGCAGTGGCCGCAGCGACCGGGAGGGCGTCGGCTCACCCATGAAGATGGCGTTGGTGAGGCTCGCGAAGTAGTCGCGCCCGCGCCGGACTTCGGTGCCCGCTACGGGGAACGTGTGCTTGACGCACAACCGCAGGGTGTTGCTCACCTGGAACAACGGCAGCAGCGGTACGACCCACACAGCGAGGAAGGCGGCCCAGGTGCCCGTCACGACGGTGCCGCCGACGGCCACGCCATAGAGCAGGACCGCAGTGACCTTCTCGGCACGGGACGACTTGCTCCAGAAGGAGCGGACGCGCGAGACGGCGAAGGCGAAGTGGAAGCGAGGGGAAAGCAGCTTGCCCAGCAGCCGCCGCCACATCTGGCGGGCCGTCATCGTCGGGCTCAGGCCGAGGCTGACGAGGAAGGCCTGCACGGTGGGGTCGCGCAGCGTCATGTGGTGGGCCGCGTGGTGGTCGCTGACGTGCTCCCTGCTGTACCGCTCGAAGTTCTGAATGATCAGCAGGCTGGAGGTCGCCCGTCCGATGACGGTGTCCAGCTTCCTGCGGCGGTACATGTTTCGGTGGGAGCACTGGTGATAGATCATCATCCGCAGGTTGCGCATGCCGTGCAGGGTGACCGCCCAGCCGGCGAGCAGCAGCATCAGGTACCAGCCGCCCAGCGCCCAGCCGAGTGCGCTGACGGCCACTCCCGTGGCGATAGCCGCGACCGCCGAGAGCAGGTGGAAGGTGGGCGTCCAGCCCATCGGGGCCTGCCCTTCCAGGGGCTTGCCGGTGAAGACGGTCAGTCGGCGCTGCAGGAACGACGGCAGCACGGCCATGGTCTCGCGTGGGTCGGCAGGCGGTGGGGTGGGCTGGGCCCCGTCTGCCGGGATGTGCCGGGGGCGTATGTCAGTGGTGGACACAGACGTCTCCTCCTCGGATGCGGTGATCGGGAACGACGCCGAACAGGTACGGCCGCAGCGGGCCGTGACCTCGGATGGATGCCCAGTAACGGGCGCTGAGCCATTCTTAGTCGGGACACCAGGCGTTGTGTATTGAACCTTTGTCCATGCGCGGCTGATGCGCGTCCATGAGCCAATAGGAATGCGCCACGAGTCCCGCCTGGAGCCGCGACTCGACTCCCAATTTGGCCATCACCTGGGCCACGTGCGCTTTCACCGTGCGTTCGGTCACCTCCATCCTGGACGCGATGGCACAGTTCGAATGACCCGCACCGAGCAGCAGAAATGCCTGCTTTTCCCGATCGGAAAGCAGAGGCACCCTGGTCAACTCGTCGGACCAGTTCGGAAGCTCGAGTTCGGTGGACATCGCACTCCCCCGGTCAACGATCTTCAGATGGCCGCGATCGGCTCGCGTCCGATCGATCGGCGCCTGGGGGGCAATGATAGATCCTGAAGCATGTTTGAACTCAAGTACATCAACGCAGTGATGTGCATCACATATTTGTGGATGATTTGCCACTTATGAGGTGTTCTGCGCGCCCCAAAGTATTCACCTTTCCAACCATCAGTAAAGGCTCTTCATGCATCGCAGATCAAAATTGGTCTGGGGTGTATATTTGAATGGCGATCTTGACGTGCAAGACACAGAAGGCGGACAGCCATGGCACAGTCGCATCCGGTCGGCCCCATTCCCGTGGCCATCGTGGGTATGGGATGCAGATTTCCGCAGGCCTCCGGCGTGCCGGAGTTATGGGCGAACCTCCTCGCGAATATCGACTCCATCACACCTGTCCCGAGTGATCGATTCGACATCGACCGCCATTACTCACCCACCCCCGAGGCCTACGGAAAAACGATTTCGCGGCATGGTGGTTTCCTCTCCGACCCCTTCGCTTTCGACGCGGGTTTCTTCGGGATTTCTCCGGTGGAAGCGGCCACCATGGACCCGCAGCAGCGCATCCTTCTCCACGTCGTCTGGGAGGCTCTCGAGGACGCGGGGATACGGCCGTCGACGCTGGCCGGCTCCCGTAGTGGTGTCTTCGTCGGACAGGCCACGGCCGAGTACTCCGAGACCCAACCGCCGACCGGCGGGCCGAGCGTGCGCGAGGCCGCGGGCAGTCGGCTGCGAGCCGTCACCGCGGGGCGCGTCTCCTACGCACTGGACCTGCACGGTCCCAGCGTCGTCCTGGACACCGCGTGCTCGTCGTCGCTCGTGGCGGTGCACCACGCACGACAGAGTCTGCTCAGCGGCGAGAGCGACCTGGCGGTGGCGGGCGGAGTGAACATCATCCTGTCTCCCCACGACGCCATCGCGTACTCGCACAGCGGCATGCTCTCGCCCGGCGGGCGGTGCAGGTTCGGGGACGCGTCAGGTGACGGCTTCGTGCGCAGCGAGGGCATAGGAGTGGTGATTCTCAAACGCCTCGCGGACGCCGAACGTGACGGCGACCCGGTGCGCGCCGTTCTCCTGGGCACCGCCGTCACCAACGACGGCAGGGGCAGCGGGCTTCTGCTGAAGCCCTCGGTCTCCGGCCAGACCCACATGATCGAGGAGGCCTGCCGAGCGGCCGGTGTCACTCCGGGCCAGATCGACTACGTGGAGGCCCACGGCACCGGGACACCGGTCGGAGACGGCGTCGAACTGAGCGCGCTGGCCGCCGCGAACGACGGGACACGTACGGTGCGGCGGCCGCTGCGGACCGGCTCGGTGAAGAGCAACATCGGTCACACGGAAGCCGCGGCGGGAATCGCCGGCCTCATCAAGGCAGTACTGATCGCCGAGCACGGCACCATTCCGGCCTCGTTGCACTGTGGTCAGCCCCATCCGCTGCTGGCCGAGGGAAAGGTGCCCGTCAGGGTCGTGACCGCCAACGAGCCACTGGACAAGGCCGGGCCCCAAGCCCTGGTGAGCGTCAGCTCGTTCGGGCTGTCCGGCACCAACGCACACGCGATCATCGGGGAGTTCACCGGTACCGCCGCACCTCCCGCGCATGCCCGGCATCACGGCGGCGCGGCAGCGGCCCGTGAGACGTCCCTGCCGCGGCGCCCGCCGCTGCTCGTACTCTCCGCCCGGTCCCGCGAGTCCCTGCGGCGCCTTGCCCAGGCGTACGCCGAGCACCTCGGCGGTGCGGGCCGCGAGTACGCGCTCGACGAGCTGTGCGCGGCGGCCGCTCTGCGTCGCGACCACCATCCGTTCCGTATGTGGGCAACGGGCGCCACGCATGAGCAGATGGCGGCCCATCTGCTGGCCCTGTCGCGAGGCGAGCAGATCCTCGAGGGCGGCACGGGAGAGGCGGGCTTCGGCCACGAGCGGCCCACCGTCCTCGTCTTCCCGGGCCAGGGATCGCAGTGGCAGGGCATGGCGCGCGGCCTGTTGGCCGCCTCGCCCGCCTTCCGCTCCGCCCTGACGGAATGCGACAGCCTGGTGCGCGCGGAACTGGACTGGTCGCCGCTCGACCTGCTCAACAGCGACCTCGAATTCCCCCACACGGTCGAGAAGGTGCAGCCCACGCTGTGGGCCGTCCAGGTCGCGCTGACCGAGGCCCTGCGCGACGCGGGAGTGCGGCCCGATGTGTGCGTCGGACACAGCATGGGCGAGGTCGCGGCCGCCCAGGCCTGCGGGGCGCTCACCCTGCGGGACGCGGCCTCCGTCATCTGCCGCCGTAGCCGGCTCATGGGCCGGGTGGCCGGCCGAGGCGGCATGCTGGTGGTGGGCCTGCCGTCCGACGAGGTCCAGCAGGCCGTCGCCGGACGCACCGGAGTCTGCGTCGCGGCCGAGAACGCACCGTCCATGACCGTACTGGCCGGACCCGTCCCGGAGCTGGAGCGGCTTGCCGAGGAGTGGGACGCCCACGGCGTCCTGTGCCGACCGGTGAACGTCGATGTGCCCTCGCACTCGCCCGTGATGGAGGAGGTGCGCGAGGACCTGCTGGCCGCGCTGGACTCGGTCCGGCCCCGGGCGGCCCTCCTCGGCATGATCTCGACCGCGCGCGGCGCCGATCTCCGCGGGCCGGAACTCGACGCGGGCTACTGGGCGGACAACCTCTGCCGACCGGTGCGTTTCACCGACGCCGTGCACGCCGCGGCCAAGGCGGCCGAAAGCGTCTTCGTCGAGGTGAGCCCCCACCCCGTCCTGACGGCGGCCATGCGGGAGACGCTCACCGTGCATGGAGCGAGCGGCACGGTCGTGGCGACTCTGCACCGCGGCCAGGACGAACCCGCCGCCCTGGCCCACTCGGTGGGGCAGATCTTCGTCAGCGGCGGGGCGGTGGACTGGACCCGCTGGTTCGGCCGCACGGTCGCCCGGCCGGTGCGGTTGCCGCACTACACCTGGGACACCACGCGGTACCCGCCCTCCACCTCGTCTTCCGGCGACCCGGACAACGACGCGTACGTCAGGACGTACCCGCTGGCCCGGTGGGGAGCGGACGCGTGGGGGGACGCCCTGTCCGTGCGCGGGGCCACGCCGGTCCCTCCCGTTGTCCACCTCACGGCCCTGTGGGAGGCGGCCGGGAGGACGGCCGTGCTGCGCGGCGTCCGGCTGGGCACACAGCCGCTGGACTCGGCGGAGGCGGGCACGCGCAGCCTCACCGTGCGGGTGGGCGCGGACCGCGGCGACGGGACGCGGCCGGTGTCAGTCGTGTCGTCGACCGCCGCCGGTACGACCGTCGTCCACGCGACGGGAACCGCGTGTGCGCAGCCGGCACGGGATGAGGCCGAGTGCAACGGGCCGGGGCTCAGGCCGGTGGACGCGGCGTTGTCCCGCTGCGGCGACTATGTGACGGGCCGTCGATTCGACGAACTGGCGCGCGGCCAGGGCGTCGAGATCGGCCCCGGCCTGCGCTCGGTGGAACAGCTGTGGCGCCGTGACGGAGAGGTCGTCGCGCGGCTGCGCCGACCGTCCCTTTCCGGCCCGGTCGCCTGGGAGGCGGCCCTGCTCCCGCTGCTCGCCGCCTGGCCGCAGGCCGGTGCCACCGACGTGGACGGTTGCACCCTTGTTCCTGAGGAGTTCGGCGAGGTGCGGATCGTGCAGGAGCTCCCCCCGGAGTTCTGGAGCGTCGGCACCGTCGTACCCGCCGGCCCCGACGGTGACCGGGCGGACGTCCAGGTGTACGCGCCGGACGGACGGATACTGGCCTCGTTCCAGGGGATTCGGATGCGGTGGTTGCCCGGGTGCGCGGCCGCGGCCCGTACGGGCCCCCTGCCGTCGGCCGTGTCGACGACCGCGCGGGTGGTGACGTCGTGGCTCACCCAGCAGTTCCTGCCCCCGGTGGTCTCCCGGGCCCTGGGAGCCCTGGAGCGAGCGGCGTCCCGTTCCGGGCCGACAGCGGAGAGACTGGTTGCCGAATCGTTCCCTGTCGAGCCTGTAGCGGGGCCCGAGGCCGGTCCAGCCGCGGGCGGGACCGGGTGCGAAACACCGCAGGCGGATCCGCCCGGGTCCGGCGCGGCGGCCGGACAGGACCCCGGCCAGGGCCCCGGGGAGGCGCTGCTGACCCGCGCCTCCGCCGTCCTCGGCATGCCGCCCGCGGACCTCGACACCCGGCGTCCCCTGCGCGACCTGGGCCTGGACTCGCTGATGGCGATGCAGTTGCGACGGCAGTTGCTCGGCGACCTCGGGATGGACATCACCCTCCAGCGGCTGCTGGGCGCCGAACCGGTCGACCGCCTCATGGCCGATGTCGCGGCCTCGGGTCGGTGACGGACGCGACCGGTGCGCAACGGTGCCCGACGGCGTTGCCCACGCGCGCCGTCGGGCACCGGTGTGTGCCGCGTAGGTGCCCGCAGCAGGCGTCCCGCACCATGAACTTGACCAGAAGTAAGACGTGAATGTAATCATGGACCATGATATAAGTTTCTCCCGGCTCGGTTGTCCGCCCGGGAATCGGGCCGGCTTCGCGGCATGCACAGGGAGCTCACCGCTGTGCGGACACAGTCGAACGGCATCCGCCGCCTCCGTCGTCCCGCGGTCAGCCCTCCGTCATGAGCCTGAGACCAAGCGTCGGAGGAACCCATGCACCCAGCAGCCCCGCCCCCTGCAGGAGCGCCCCAGCTCGGCCGTCGTGAGCGGAACAAGCTGAAGGTCAAGGAACGTCTGTACATTTCCGCGCTGGAGCTGTTCTCCGAGCGTGGATACGACCAGACGTCGATCGACGAGATCGCCGAACGCGCAGACGTGGCCCGAGGAACGTTCTTCAACCACTTCCAGCGCAAGGAGGACCTCATCAGCGCCTGGGGCGAGCAACGCAGGCAACGACTTGTCGCCATGCTGGAGGACTCGACGCCGCATCCCGAGGGCGCCGCCATGCGGCTGCGCCGATGTATGTCGATACTGGGGCAGATCAACGAGGACGAGCACCGGCAGGCCGCCGCGATGCTTCTCGCCTGGGTGAAGGCGGGCCGTCCCCTCAACGAGGAGCCCTACGTGGGCGCCCTGTTCGCCTCGATCGTCGAGGAGGGCAGGAGGAACGGCGAGCTGCGTGCCGACATCGGCCCCCAGCAGGTCGGGAACGTGCTACGGGACGTCTACCTCGGCACGCTCTACCGCTGGTTCCGCGAGGCACACGCCGAGCCGAACGGTCATCTCGAAAGGGAGTTGCAGGATGCCCTGGAACTCCTGCTCCGTGGCATTCTCGCCGCTCCCCCTGAGTGAACCGTCCTGGCTTTTCTGCCGCCTCGTTGTGAGGTAGCGGGATCACATTCCGCGGTCTGGGCCGCCCACACGGGGCCGGGGTAGAAGGCTGCGCTGTCCCAGCCGGCGAGCCAGTCGGTCGGTCAGTGGCTGACCCAGTCGCGGGTGAGGGCCCAGACAGTCGGGGGTGAGTGGCTCAGCCAATCGACCAGCCCGCGGCTGCCCCCGTCGTGTCGGCGAGCCGCTGCGCCAGTCGGCCGGCGCCAGCAGGCACCCCGCGGCCGTTCCGCTTTCACCGGCCGCCGCCACCCCCGCCCGGACTGGACCGCACCGACTCCACCGGGTGAGAGTAGGGCGCATGAAACTGGCGTTCTCCACCCTCGGTGTCCCCGGCCTCCCCCTCACCGACGTGCTGCGGCTCGCGACCACGTACGGGTATCACGGCGTAGAACTGCGCGCGCATCCTGAGGAGCCGGTGCATCCCGGTATCGGGCTCGCCGAACGGGCCGACGCGGTCGCCGAGTTCAAGGCGGCGGGCGTGGAGGTGCTCGGGCTCGCCGGGTACGCGCGCGTGGCCGCGCCCGGTGACGACGAGCCCGTGGTCGAGGAGATCCACCGGCTCCTGGACCTCGCCCGCGACCTCGGCGCCCGATACGTCCGCGTCTTCCCCGGCGCCGCCTCCGACCAGTCCCGCGAGGACGCCGACGCCACGGCCGCCCGGCGACTCGGTACGGCCGCGGAGTACGCCGGCGACCTCGACGTACGCATCCTCCTCGAAACCCATGACTCGCACCGCACGGGTGCCGACGCGATCCGGATCCTCGGGCCGGTCGGCCACCGCCAGGTCGGTTCCCTCTGGGACGTCATGCACACCTGGCTCGGCGGCGAGCAGCCCTCCGAGACCTACGCGGCCCTCGCCCCGCACCTCGGATACGTCCAGGTCAAGGACATCGCCTCGGCCGAGGACACCACCCCGGTCGCGCTCGGCGCCGGTGTCCTGCCGCTCGCGGAGTGCGTGGAGGTCCTGTCCCGGCACGGCTGGGACGGCTGGCTGTGCTGGGAGTACGAGAAGCGGTGGTACGAGGCGGCCGCACCGCTGGAGGAACTGCTGGGGGCGGGGCGCGAGCACCTGGCCCGGCTCCTCAACGACTCGGCGTAAGCGGCTTAAGCGGCTTAAGCGGCGGCGGAAGCGGCTCAAGGGCGCGCCCGCCGCCCCTGCCCGGACGGAACCGCAGCCACTGCCACACCGGCGGTCCCGCCCGGGTCTCGTCGGCGACCACCGGTGCGTCCGGCAGCGCGGACAGGACACCGGCCTTCGCCTGCCAGTCGCTGAACACGCCCTGGAACAGCGGGTGGGCGGTCTGCGAACTCCTCGGTATGGCCATCACTTCCTCCTCCGTGTGTCTCTCTGAGCTCACTGTCGAAGTTAGTGAGAAACGGTCCGCTGCTACCGTCCAATGGCATGCCGGTATCACAGACCAATCTGGCGGGCGATCTCCTGATCGACCTGGGCCGCCCGGGCGACGGCCCCCTGCACGAACGGGTGAAGCGGGCGCTGCGCTCGGCGATCCGCAGCGGACGGGTCGAGGTCGGCACCGCCCTGCCGCCCAGCCGGCAGCTCGCCGGTGACCTCGGCTGCTCCCGCTGGGCGGTGACGGAGGCGTACGGCCAGCTCGTCGCCGAGGGATATCTGGAGGCCCGCAGCGGTTCCGCGACCCGGGTGCGCTGGTCCGGCGACCCGGACGGCGACCCCGGGCGCCCCGTGGCCCGCGGGGCGCCCGAGGCCCGTTTCGATCTCGCGCCGGGCCTGCCGGACCTGCGGGCCTTCCCGCGCCGCCGGTGGGCGGACGCCGTGCGCGCCCAGGTGACGAACACGGCGTTCACGGAGTTCGGGTATCCGCCGCCCGGTGGTCATCCGCGGCTGAGAGGACTGCTCGCCGAGTACCTGGGCCGTTCCCGCGGTGTCTCGACGACCGCTCAGAACGTGACGGTGTGTCTGAGCGTGACCGACGGGGTGCGGCGCGTCTGCCGTGCCCTGCGCGCGCAGGGCATCACCGCCGTCGGCTGTGAGGAACCCGGCTGGACACGGCTGCGTGAGGTGGTCCGCGCCGCCGGCCTGGAGCCGGTGCCGGTCCGCACGGACGACGGCGGCCTGTGCGTCGACGACCTCGCCGGACACACCGGCCTGCGGGCGGTGCTGGCCGCTCCGGCGCACCAGTTCCCGCTGGGCAGCGTGCTGGTGCCCGAGCGGCGGGCCGCGCTGCTCGACTGGGCCCGCCGGGTGGACGGCGTCGTACTGGAGGACGACTACGACGCGGAGTTCCGCTACGACCGCCGCCCGGTCGCGGCCCTGCAGGGCATGGACCCGTCCCGGGTGATCCTGCTGAAGTCGCTGAGCAAGACCCTGTCCCCGGCGCTCGGCATCGGCTGGCTGGTGGCGCCCGGGCGCTGGACCGACACCCTGCGACGGATCGACCAGGCGGCCACCCAGCCGCCGGTCCTCGACCAGCTCGCGTTCGCCGCGCTGCTGGAGTCGGGCGGTTACGACCGCCATCTGCGGGCCTGCCGGCAGCGTTACCGCGACCGCCGCGACCGGCTCGTGCGGGCCCTCGCCGAGCAGTTGCCCGGCGCCCCGGTGTCCGGCGTCGCTGCCGGGCTCCACCTCATCCTGCGGCTGCCGCCCGCCGTGGACACCGCGGCCGTGGTCAGGGCGGCGGCCGCCCGGTCGCTGGCCGTCGCCGACCTGGCCGCCTATCACGCCACCGACGACCACACCGACCACGGCCTGGTCCTCGGCTACGGCAATCTCGCCGACGGCACGGTGGAGGAGGCGGTACGTCACCTCCGTACGGCGATCGAGGCGAGCCGGTAATTCGGTGGCCGGGCCGGACCCGGCCGGATACCGTCCCGGGGTGCATCAGCCCGCCCCGCCCCCGGTCCCCGTGTCATGAGCCTCGGCCGTACGTTCCTCGATGTACGGCCGCTGCGCACCTCCCCGGTCTTCCGGCGGCTGCTGTTGGGGCGCACGGTGTCCACGCTCGGCACCTTCATGACCATGGTGACCGTCATGTACCAGGTGTGGGACATGACCCACAGCACGGTGTGGAGCGGCGCGGTCGGTATCGCGCAGGCGGTGCCGATGGTCGGGGTCAGTCTGTTCGCGGGTGCCTGGGTCGACCGGGCCGACCGGCGCCGGGTGTACCTCACGGGCACCGTCGGCTCGGCGGTCTGTTCCCTGCTGCTGGCCGTGCAGGGCTTCGCCGGGCACGCGCCGGTGCTGGTCGTCCTGCTGCTGGTCGCGGCACAGACGTCGTTCGCCGCGCTCGGCGGACCCGCCGCGGGCGTGTTCGTGCCGCGGCTGCTGCCCAGGGACCAGGTGCCCGCGGGGCTCGCCCTCCAGCAGGTCACCGGGCAGGCGATGATGCTGGTCGGCCCGGCCGTCGCCGGGCTCGTGCTCGGCTGGTGGGGCATCGGCGTCTGCTATCTGGTGGACACCCTGAGCTTCGCGATGTCCTTCTACGGCGCCTACGGGCTGCCCGCGCTGCCGCCCGAGGGCGAGAAGTCCCGGCCGGGGGTCCACGGAGTCCTCGACGGGCTGCGTTTCCTGACCGGCCACCGGGTGGTGCGCGGCGCGCTGCTGACCGACCTGGCCGCCACTGTCCTGTCGATGCCGGTGAGCCTGTTCCCCCTGGTCAACGAGGAGCGCTTCGGCGGGGACCCGCGCGCGCTCGGCCTGTTCCTGTCCGCGCTCGCGGTGGGCGGGGTCCTCGCGACGGTCTTCTCGGGGCCGGTCACCCGTCTGGCCCGCCCCGGCCCGGTGATGCTGTGCGCGTCGGCGACCTGGGGTGCGGCCCTGGCCCTGTTCGGTCTGACGACCAGCGCCTGGGCCGGGCTCGGCTTCCTGGCCGCGGCCGGGGCGGCGGACGCCCTCGCCGTCCTCTCCCGCACCACCCTCGTCCAGACCCGCACCCCCGACGCCCTGCTCGGCCGCGTCACGGCCGCCGAGACGATCGTCGGCCAGGCGGGCCCGCACCTCGGCAACCTGCGCGGCGGTCTGGTCGCGGGCTGGAGCTCGGGGGTGACGGCCCTGGTGACGGGCGGTCTGCTGTGTGTGGTGGCGGTGGGGTATGTGGGGGCGCGGACACCGGAGTTGCGGGCGGCCGCCGCTGCTAAGGACGTGGCGGACGAGGCGTGAACCTCGCGTTCGGGTCCAGACACCACTCCAGTACGGCGGGCCAGGAGCCGTAGCCGGCGTCGAGGTCGAGATGGGCGGCGCCGGGGAGGAGGTCGGTGGGGATGCCGAGCGGTTCGCCGAAGGTCTCGCGGGCGCCTTCCGGGCAGTACGGGTCGTCGTCGCCGGCGACCAGGCGGGTGGGGGCGGGGAGGGTGAAGTCGAGGGCGGGCGCGGTGAATTCGGCGACCTCGGGAAAGCGGGCGAGCACCGCGGCGGACGGCGGTGAGACGAGCAGCACCCGGTCGGCCGAGCCGTGCTTGACGAGCCCGCGCGAAACAGCGTGCAGCCACAGCAGGGCGGAGGCGCTGTGGGCGAGGACGACCCGCTCCCCCGTCGCGGGCAGTTCATCGAGGTGCCGGGTGAGTTCGGCGAGCCAGGTGTCGAGGTCGGGGTCGTCCGGGTCGGGCAGCTGGGGGTAGGTGACGTGGTGACCGAGCTCGCCGAGGCGGTCGGCGAGCCAGTGCTGCCAGTGCTGCTCCGGGCGGTGGTTCTGCCAGCCGTGGAGGATGAGGTAGGCGGTCATGGCGTCGATGGTTTCCGATCACCGTCCCGCAGGTCCAGTTAATCTTTTACGGTGGAACAGGTAAGCGAACCCTTTACCGTCGACCTGCGTCGGCTGACCGTGCTGCGGGAGCTGCAGCGCCGGGGCAGTCTGGCGAGGACGGCCGAGGCCCTGCATCTCACCCCGTCCGCCGTCTCGCAGCAGATCGCGACACTGGCCCGCGAGACCGGCGTACCGCTGACGGAGAAGGACGGGCGAGGGGTACGGCTGACCGGTCAGGCCCGGGTGCTGCTGGCCCACGCCGACGCGATCGCGGCCCAACTGGAGCGGGCGCGGGCCGACTTGGCGGCGTACGGGGAGGGCGGGCGGGGGTCGGTGACGATCGGCTGTCTGTCGAGCGGGATCCTCGGTCTGCTGCCGGGGGTGCTGCGGGCGCTCGCCGGCCGCCTGCCGCGGGTCCGGGTGGACGTGGCCGAGTCCGAACCGCCGGATCTGTTCACGGCGTTGGACGGGGGTCAGGTGGATGTGGCGGTGGCGGTTCACTTCGCGGCGGCGCCCGCGCACACGGACGCCCGTTACCGCCGTACCGAGTTGTTCACCGACGTGATGGACATCGCCGTCCCGGCCGGTCACCGTTTCGCCGGGCGCGGAAGCGTCGATTTGCGCGAACTGGCCCGTGAGGCCTGGATCGTGGGTGACGCGCGCAGTTGTGTCGGTGCGGTGGCGCGGTCGGTGTGCGCGGCGGCGGGCTTCACCCCGGACATCCGGCACGCGGTGAACGACTGGGGCGCGTTGGCCGCGCTGGTCGAGGCGGGGCAGGGGGTGGCGCTGGTCCCCCGCATGGTCCGCCCGGCGTACGCCCACCGGGATCTGGCCCTGCTGACGACACGGGACGGGACACCCCCGTCCCGGCATGTCTTCGCGGCGGTGCGGTCGGGGGCGGAGGGGGATCCGGTGCTGGCGACGGTACTGGACCAACTGCGGCTCTCGGGAGCGGAGTTGGCAGGGACCGGCTCAAGTGGTCCATGAGCCTGGCGGTGGGGTGATCGTTGCCGTTGATCAGGTCGATCAGACCCTGAGCCGTGTTGCCCGTCGGGCTCGGGGTCTCGGTGAGCGCGGCCTCGATGTCGCCCGGGTGCGCGGCAGGGGCCTGACGTGCAGGACGCGGGCGAGGGGTCAGGTCACCGACGGGCCACCGACTGCCGCCCCACGGCCACCGGTATCCGGCCGACAGCCGACCTACAGCGGACCGACACCGCGGATCCGCCCACCGATCAACCCCGCCGCGCCACGAACCCCGCCACCCGCTCCTCCAGCCGCTCGCGGCGCTCCGGCCATTCCTCCGCCGTGATGGCGAAGATCGCCGAGTCCCGCAGGCGTCCGTCCTCCCCCGGCGCCCAGGAACGCGACCAGTTCCGCAGCACGCCCTCGAAGCGGGCGCCCACGCTCTCGATCGCTGCCCGGGAGCGGTCATTGCGCGCGTCCGTCTTCAGGTCGACCCGGGAGACGCCCCACCCCTCGAAGGCGTGGCGGAACAGCAGCAGCTTGGCCTCGGCGTTGACACCGGTGCCCTGGGCCGAGGCCCCCAGCCAGGTGAACCCGACCTCGACCGCGTCGAGTTGGTCCTCCGAACGCCAGCACCGGGGCTCCCAGTACGACGTCGCCCCGACCGCCCGCCCGGAGGCCCGCGACACCTGCGCGTACGGCGCGAGCCGTCCCGTCGCCGCCCGCGCGAGCTGCGCGTCGACGTAGTCACGGACCTCTCCGGCCCTGGGCACCCAGGTGAAGGCGTAGGTGCCGCGGTTCTCCTCCGCCGCTACGGCAAGGTCCGCCGTGTGTCTGTGGTCCAGGGGTTCCAGGCGTACCAACTCGCCCTCCAGGACCGGCCCTTCCAGCTGGAAACCCACCGTGCGATCAACCCCCGATGCCCCGTCGCAGCTCCGCGAACGCCTCATGGAAACCGGGGAAAGTCTTCCGTACGCATCCGGGGTCGTCGAACGAAATACCCGGTACCCGCAGGCCGGTGACCGCGAAGGACATCACGATGCGGTGGTCGCCGTACGTCGTCACCTGAGCCCCGGTGGGCGTTCCCGGGTGGATCTCGATCCAGTCCGGTCCCGTCGCCACCCGCACGCCCAGGCGCCGCAGGTTCTCCGCGCAGGCGTCCAGGCGGTCGCACTCCTTCACCCGTGTGTTCGCCACGTCCTCGATGCGGACCGGGCCGGACGCGAAGGGGGCGATCGCCGCCAGGGTCGGCATGGTGTCCGAGATGTCCCGCATGTTGACCGTCAGACCGTGGAGCGACCCCGTGCCCCGGACGGTGGTGGCGTCCGCGCCGAGGGTCACCTCCGCGCCCATCCGCCGCAGTACGTCCACGAAACCGAGGTCACCCTGGAGCGCGCCCCTGCCGAGCCCCGGGACCGTCACCCCGGCGCCCGGGGTGATCGCGGCCGCGGCGAAGAAGTAGCTCGCGGTGGACGCGTCGGGCTCGACCCGGTAGGTCGTGGCGCGATAGCCGCCCGGCGGGACCACGAAGACGTCGTCCTCCCTGGTCACCTCCACCCCGAACGCCCGCATCATCGCGATGGTGATCTCGACGTACGGCACCGAGACCAGGTCCGTGACACGGATGCGCAGGCCCCGGCGGGTGAGGGGGCCGAGCAGCAGGAGCGCGGTGAGGTACTGGGAGGACTGACCAGCGTCCAGCACGACCTCCCCTCCCTCGACGCCCGCCGCCCGCACGGTCAGCGGATGATGCCCCTCCGCCTCCTCGTGCCGCAGGTCCACGCCCAGGTCCCGCAGGGCACGCGAGAGCGGCAGCAGCGGACGTCTGCGCATCTGGGGCGAGGCGTCGAAGCGGTAGGTGCCGTGGCCGGCCGCGGCCAGCGTGGGCAGGAAGCGGGCCGTCGTCGCCCCGTCACGGCAGTACACGTCGGCCTCGGCGACCGCCGGTCCCTGCGGGCGGCCGTCCACCTGCCAGGTGTCCGGGGTACGGCCCACCCGGTAACCGAGCCGTACCAGCCCCTCGGCGAAACCCTCCGTGTCGTCCGAGCGGAGCGGCCGCACGAGGGTGGTCACCCCGTCCGCCGCGGCGGCCAGGAAGAGCGCGCGGGCGGTGATGGACTTCGAGCCGGGGAGCGAGAGGGTCCGCGGGGCGCGGATGTCGACGGGCATGCCCGTCATGATCGCCCGGCACCCCCCTCCGCCGCGAGACCGTCCACGAGATGGACCCGTTCAGCCCCGCCGCCAGGAGTGCGACCCTCCACCCCACCAGCCCCCCAGCGACCGCCACCGACCCGACGCCGTCCACGAAATGGACCCCCTTCAGCCCCGCCGCCCGGAGCGCGACCCCCACCCCACCAGCCACCCACCGACCGCCACCGACCCGACGCCGTCCACGAAATGGACCCCCTTCAGCCCCGCCGCCCGGAGCGCGACCCCCACCCCACCAGGGCCTGTGCGGCGGACCGTTCCGGGATCGCGGGACCGGCACTCTCCGGAGAGGAGCAGCCCCAGTCGCATCCTCGCCCCCTCGCCGACACCCCGTGTCACCCGCCGCGGGAGCGGCCCCGTCGTCCCCGCTCAACTGCCCGACCCGATCCACCGGACAGGTCCTAGCCGCCCGACGACCGCCACCGACCCGAGGCCGTGCACAAGATGGGCCCCCTTCAGCCCCGCCGCCCGGAGCGCGACCCCCACCCCACCAGCCACCCACCGACCGCCACCGACCCAAGGCCTCCCCGGAAGGACCCCTTCACGCCCGCCGCCCAGAACGAGGCCCCCGCCCCCACCGGTCATCCGGCAGCGGCGACTTCCGGTCCGTCTGTAGCTGGATCTCCTGGTACGAGTCCGCCGCCGTCCCGTGGAAGGCCTCGTCGTACGCCGCCAGGGCGCCGCGCAGACCGCCACCGGCCGTGCCCCGTCGGCGGATGCGACGGGCCAGGGCTGCGAAGAGGCCGAGGACGACGGCGAGAGCGCAGAGGACGATCAGGAGCGGCATCAGCTGACCCATGCAACGACCCTACGACGGACAACTGGTCGGCTCACCCGTCCCGTTGGTCCCGGACTCCCCAACTTCGGGAAATCCGGCCGCAGCCGGGAACCCCGCCCCGGTCCCGCTCGTCCAACCCGCAAGCTGCCGGAGAGTCACCGTGGTGCGGCGTCGGCCTCGCTGCTGGCTGCGAACGCTGACCAACCCTCTCCTCCGTACTGCGGCCGGCAGCACGCCGTCATCGGCGCGCCCCCCTCCAACTGCGCCGATGGCGGCCCCTTCCTGGTTACTGTGCACTCCCTTGACTGGCAGAAACTTCCCGGTTATTGGTGACTCCTCGGAAGTTTCCTTCAGCGGATCACCTCCAAGGAGCGCACGTGCCCTCCAGACGTACCGTCCTCGCCACCACAGCAGGTGTCGCCGCCTCACTCGCGATCGGCGGGACCGCATACGCCGACGACCGCCGGCTCCGCTCCCTCATCTCCCGTATGACGCTTGAGGAGAAAGTCGGCCAGCTCTTCGTGATGCGGGTCTACGGCCACTCCGCCACCGCCCCCGACCCGGCCGACGTCGACGCCAACCTCAAGGAGATCGGCGTCCGCAGCGCCGCCGAGATGATCGCCAGGTACCGGGTGGGCGGGATCATCTACTTCACCTGGGCGCACAACACCCGTGACCCGCACCAGATCGCCGACCTCTCCAACGGCATCCAGAAGGCGTCCCTGGAACAGCCCCGCGGGCTGCCCGTCGCCATCTCCACCGACCAGGAGCACGGGATCGTCTGCCGGGTCGGGGAGCCCGCCACCCTCTTCCCGGGCGCCATGGCGATCGGCGCCGGCGGGTCACGGAAAGACGCCCGGTCCCTCGGCCGTGTCGCCGGGCAGGAGCTCCGCGCCATCGGCATCCGGCAGAACTACTCCCCCGTCGCCGACGTCAACGTCAACCCGGCCAACCCGGTCATCGGCGTCCGCTCCTTCGGGGCCGACCCGCAGGCCGTCGCCGGACTCGTCGCCGCCGAGGTCTCCGGGTACCAGGGCGCCAGGGTGGCCGCGACCGCCAAGCACTTCCCGGGGCACGGGGACACCGCCGTCGACAGCCACTACGGCTTCCCGGTCATCACGCACAGCCGGGAACTGTGGGAGAAGCTGGACGCCGTGCCCTTCCGGGCCGCGATCCGCGCCGGCATCGACTCGATCATGACCGCGCACATCCAGTTCCCGGCCCTCGACGACTCCGGCGACCCGGCCACCCTCTCCCACCCGATCCTCACCGGCATCCTGCGCGGCGAACTCGGCTACGACGGGGTCGTGGTCACGGACTCCCTCGGCATGGAGGGCGTCCGCACCAAGTACGGCGACGACCGCGTCCCCGTCCTCGCCCTCAAGGCCGGTGTCGACCAGCTCCTCAACCCGCCCTCCCTGGACGTGGCGTGGAACGCGGTCCTGAAGGCCGTACAGGACGGAGAGCTCACCGAGGCACGGCTCGACGAATCGATCCTGCGGATTCTGCGGCTCAAGGCCCGGCTGGGGCTCTTCGAGCAGCCGTACGTCAGCCAGGGCGGCGTCGACCGGACCGTCGGCACCCCGGCCCACCTCGCCGCCGCCGACCGGATCGCCGAGCGGACGACCACCCTGCTGGTCAACGAGAAGCGGCTGCTGCCCCTGTCCCGGCGCACCCACCGCAAGCTGCTCGTCGTGGGTGCCGACCCGGCCTCCCCGTCCGGTACGACGGGCCCGCCCACCGGGGTCCTCGCGGCCGCCCTCACCGAACTCGGCTTCACCGCCACGGCCCTGTCGACCGGTACGGCACCCTCGACGACCACCATCGAGCAGGCCGTCACCGCCGCTCAGCAAGCGGACGCGGTGGTCGTGGGGACGTACAACATCACGGCCACGCAGAAGACCCTCGTCGAGCGGCTCGTGGCGACCGGGAGGCCGGTGGTGGCGATCGCGATCCGCAATCCGTACGACGTGGCCCAACTACCCACTGTCCCGGCCTACTTGGCGACCTACTCCTGGACCGACGTCGAACTGCGGGCGGCCGCACGGGTGATCGCCGGGCGGGTGTCGCCGCGCGGGAGGCTGCCGGTGCCGGTGCAGCGGGCCGACGATCCGGCGAAGGTGCTGTACCCGGTCGGGTACGGGCTGTCGTACGGCCGATAGCGCGCGGGGCGTAGTCGCCGTACGCCTCGCAACCCGCCCACCACCCCCAAAAGGCGCAAAGCACCCCACACGTCTGGCGTGGCCCCGCCGCGACGGTCACGCTGGACGGCGGGGGTAGTCCGGGGGGATTGCGATGCGCGAGAAGTGTTCCACGGGGGTGGTGTGCGTACTGCTGGCGCTGCTCGCCGCCCTGCTGACGGGGTGTACGCAGGCGGCCGGCAGTGACAGCGGTGACCAGCGGGGGAAGGCCGGCGCCACGGTCCCGGTCCCGCCGTCCGCGACCCGGGCCTCCGGTTTCGGCGCGGTGTTCCTCGCGGTCGACGAGTGCAGTTCCTTCGGCAAGGCGAGCTTCACCGAGGTGCCGTGCACCAGTGAGCGGGCGGCGGCGCGGGTCGTGGCCCGGCACGACGGCACCCCGTCCGGCGGTCCGCCGTGTCCGGCGACCACCGACTTCGTGCTGCACATCAGCGAGCAGAGCCAGATCTCCGACGAGGACGGCGACGGGGCGGTGCCCCAGGGGTACGCCTGCATGCGCAACCTGCAGCCGCCGCATCCCGGCGATCCCGGCGGCGGGGGCGGGCCGCGGACCATCGTCGGCGACTGTGTGTACAGCTCGGGCAGCGGGCAGGTCCGGGAGACCTCGTGCGACGGCACGGGTGGGAAGAAGCCGCAGTACAAGGTGGCGAAGGCCGTCGCGACGCGCACTCAGTGCCCACTGTCGACGGCCCTCTACGTCCAGCTCGGCGGCCCCCGCCCGGTGGGTTGCGCCCGGCCGCTGTGAGCGACGGCCGGGCGCGGTGAGCGGGTTACGGACGCAGGGTGGGCTCGCGCTCCACGTCCTGCACGTCCAGCTTCTTGTCGAACTTCGCGAGCGGCTTCGCCTCGGCGACGGCCGGGGCCGGGACATCCGCCCAGTCGAGGATCCGCGCGGTGGCGAAGGCCTTCTGGTCCTCGACCAGACCGGCCACGTTCGCCCCGTGGTTCATGCCGGGCGCGGTGAAGACGTAACTGTCCTTCGCCCCCTTGTCGACCCGGAACCGCTCCGAGCCCCACGGGTCGTTCTGGCCGTAGACGTAGAGCATGTGCCGGGCGTTGTGCCGCACCCAGTTGTCCACGTCCCGCATCGCGTACGGCTGGAACCTGGTCGGGATCTCCCTCGGGACGAAGTTCCGCGGCGGCTGGTAGCCGTAGCGGATGTACTTCTTCTCGATGTGCGGGAAGTGGATGTTCGGGGCGCCGAGCTGGGTGGCCGCCTGGTAGAAGTACGGCGTGTACGGCGTGAGGCCCTGGTCCGTGTAGAACGAGAACCCGGAGATCGTGTCGATCGAGTTCCAGATCTGGTCGTCGGTCGCGGTCTTGGCGTTCGGCGGGATCAGCTCGTCCTCGGCGCAGTCGGCGGCCTGGCCGTACTGCCAGAAGCCCCAGACGTAGTCGAGTACGACGGCCTCGTAGGCCTTGTCGAGGCTGCCGACGGTGTTGAAGGTGAAGCCCTCCGCCGCCGCGTACTCGGCGTACTTCTTCTCCAGCGGCTCCCGGCGGACCAGGGCCTCGCGCTGCACCGCGTTCAGCCGGTCCCGGCACTCCTTGGTGCCGACCTTCGCGAAGAAGCGGTCGTAGGCCGAGTCCTCGTTGTTGACCACGTCGTTGGGGGCGACGTAGGCGACGACGCCGTCCATGTCACGCGGGTAGAAGCGCTCGAAGTAGGTGGCGGTCATGCCGCCCTTGGAGCCGCCGGTGGCGATCCAGTTCCTGGTGTAGATCTTCTTCAGCGCCTTGAAGATGCGGTGCTGGTCGCTGGCGGCCTGCCAGATGTCCAGCTTGGTCCAGTCGGCCGGGTCGGGCCGGGAGGGCGTGAAGAAGCGGTACTCCATGGAGACCTGGTTGCCGTCCACGATCCGGGTCGGCTCGCTGCGGCCGGGTGTCGTGGAGACGTTGTAGCCGCCGGTGTAGAAGACCGTCGGGCGGCTGACGTCCTTGTGCAGCACGGTGATCCGCTGCTGGAACGTGCCCTTGGACGGGTGCCGGTGGTCGACCGGCTGGGTGTAGTTGAGGACGAAGTAGCGGTACCCGGTGTACGGCTTCTCCTGGACGAGGCTCATGCCCGGTATGGACAGCAGCTGGTCCTTGATGTCCGTCGGCTCCGGCTCGGCGGCGGTCGCCGCACCCGCCGTGCTGACGGTGCCTATGAGCACCACCAGCGTGAGGAGCCATCTGAGCGCCTTGCGCATGCACCCTCCCCTGTGAGTACAGATGTGCGCCGGACGCTAGCGGCGCAAGTCCGGTCAGCACCAGGGGAGATGGCGCCTCGATGGGGAAAACCCTGTGGGAAATCTGTATGTCAGAGCCGGATCCAGCCCTCGGAGTCGTACTTGCCCCGCCCCACGGCTCCCTTGACCCACACCTTGCGCTGCCCGGCGTGCACGGTGACGGGGCCGGCCCGGTACTTGTACTTCCCGGCGTCCTCGACCGGCCTGAGCCCGTACGCCCGCAGGCTCACCAGCATGTGCTGTCGCACCCCCGGACGCTTGGACAGGGTGACCGCGCACACGAAGCCGCGCCGCTTGTACACCTCCACGGTTCCGGTGGAGAACGGGAAGGACCTGACCTTCCGCCCCTCGCACGACGAGGCCGCCGCCTGGGCCTGACCCGGCACGGCGAGGCCCAGCACCCCGGACACGGTCACCACGGCCAGCCCCACCGCCAGCCGCCGTATCGCTCCACTCTTCACTGCCGTCCCTCCCGCAGCTCTTGGGCGTACAGGTGTACGGACGCACAACGTATGTCGGACGGTTGCACGACCGTCAGGGAGACACCTCGACCGGCTCCCCTACGAAGGTCCGCCACAGCCCGGCGTATCTGCCGTCCAGCGCGAGCAGTTCGTCGTGGGTGCCGTCCTCGACCACTCGGCCGTGGGCAGAACCTCCCGATGTCGCCCTCGCACCGCTCGGCCCTGGCGGGCCTCCCGGGCTTCGCACGTCTGGCCGGACTCCGTCCGGCGCCCGATATGGCCACCGGTCAGGCCGGGGCCGGCGCGTCCTCCCCGACGAACGTCCGCCACAGCCCGGCGTATCTGCCGTCCAGCGCGAGCAGTTCGTCGTGGGTGCCGTCCTCGACCACGCGGCCGTGATCCATGACCACGACACGGTCGGCGCGGGCTGCCGTGGTCAGGCGGTGGGCCACGACGAGCGTGGTGCGGCGGCCTGCGAGGCGGTCGGTGGCCTGGTTGACCTGAGCCTCGGTGGCGAGGTCGAGGGCTGCCGTGGCCTCGTCCAGGAGGAGGATGTCGGGGTCGACCAACTCCGCGCGGGCCAGGGCGATCAGCTGGCGCTGGCCCGCCGAGAGGTTGCGGCCGCGTTCGGCGACCTCGTGGAGGTAGCCGCCCTCCAGCGTGGCGATCATCTCGTGGGCGCCGACCGCGCGGGCCGCCGCCTCGACCTCGGCGTCGGTGGCGTCCGGGCGGCCGTAGGCGATGGCGTCCCGGATCGTGCCCTGGAAGAGGTACGCCTCCTGCGGGACCACGCCGAGACGGTGGCGGTAGGAGGTGAGGTCAAGGGAGCGCAGGTCCGTGCCGTCGACCGTGACCTGTCCGCCCGTCGGGTCGTAGAACCGGGCCACCAGCTTGACCAGGGTGGACTTGCCCGCGCCCGTCTCGCCGACGAACGCGACCGTCTGGCCCGCGGGAATGTGCAAGTCGATGCCGCCCAGGGCCTCTTCGTCGTCCGCGTACGCGAAGTGCACGTTCTCGAAGGCCACTTCGCCCCGCAGGGACAGGACCTCCAGCGGCTCCTCCGCCGCCTTCGTGGACGTCGGCTCCCGCAGCAGCTCCTGGATGCGGCCCAGGGAGACGGTCGCCTGCTGGTAACCGTCGAAGACCTGGGAGAGCTGCTGGACCGGAGCGAAGAACAGGTCGATGTAGAGCAGGTAGGCGACCAGCGCACCCGTCGTCAGGGTCGCCGCGTCCACCCGGCCCGCGCCCGCGATCAGTACGGCCGCCGCGGCCACCGACGACAGCAGCTGCACGAAGGGGAAGTAGACCGAGATCAGCCACTGGCCCCGGATACGGGCCCTGCGGTAGTCGTCACTGCGCTCCGCGAACCGCCGGCCACCGTCGCCCTCGCGCCGGAACGCCTGCACGATCCTGAGCCCGGACACCGACTCCTGGAGGTCCGCGTTGACCAACGCGACCCGCTCACGGGCGAGTTCGTACGCCTTCACACTCGCCTTGCGGAAGAAGTACGTGGCGACGATCAGCGGCGGCAGCGTCGCGAAGACGACCAGCGCCAGCTGTACGTCGATCACCAGCAGGGCGACCATGATGCCGAAGAAGGTGACGACCGAGACGAACGCGGTGACCAGACCGGTCTGGAGGAAGGTCGAGAGGGCGTCGACGTCCGTCGTCATCCTCGTCATGATCCGGCCCGTCAACTCCCGCTCGTAGTAGTCGAGTCCGAGCCGCTGGAGCTGGGCGAAGATCTTCAGCCGCAGGGAGTACAGGACCCGTTCGCCGGTGCGTCCGGTCATCCGGGTCTCGCCGATCTGCGCGGCCCACTGGACGAGCACCGAGAGCAGGGCGAGCAGCGTCGCCGTCCAGACCGCGGCCATGGCCATTTGGGAGACACCGTCGTCGATGCCGTGCCGGATCATCACGGGGAGGAGCAGGCCCATGCCGGCGTCCACCGCGACCAGGCCCAGGCTGATCAGCAGCGGGCGGCCGAAGCCTCGCAGCAGTCGTCGTAGGCCGTACGACTCCTCGGGCGTGACCGCGCGTGCCTCGTCGATGTCCGGGGTGTCCGTCGCCGGGGGCAACGCGTCCACCTCGGCGAGGAGTTCGGGGGTGGCCGGAGTGCCCGCGAGAGCTGTGTCCTTGGCGTTCTTGGCCTCCCGGTCACCGGTCCACAGCCGGGGCGTCACCCCGCGCTCGGCGTCGAACTCGGCGTCCAGCTCGTCGCGTACGGAGGTGTCGTCCTGTACGGCGACGGGCCGGGCGTGGCCCGGGGAGACGCCGCCGAGGCCGTCGGGGTCGGTGAGCAGGCGGCGGTAGAGGGGGGAGCTGCGCTGGAGTTCCTCGTGGGTGCCGAGGTCGGCGAGGCGGCCGTTCTCCAGGACCGCGATGCGGTCGGCGAGGTTCAGGGTGGAGCGGCGGTGGGCGATGAGGAGGGTGGTGCGGCCCTCCATGACCTGCTTCAGGGCCTCGTGGATCTCGTGCTCGACCTGCGCGTCCACGGCGGAGGTGGCGTCGTCCAGCACGAGCAGGCGCGGGTCGGTGAGGATCGCCCGGGCGAGCGCGACACGCTGGCGCTGGCCGCCGGAGAGGGTGAGGCCGTGCTCGCCGACCGTGGTGTCGTAGCCCTCGGGGAGCTCGGCGATGAAACGGTCCGCCTGGGCGGCGCGGGCGGCCTTCTCGACCTCCTCCTGGGTCGCGTCGGGACGCCCGTACGCGATGTTGTTCCGGACCGTGTCCGAGAAGAGGAACGAGTCCTCGGGGACCAGGCCGATCGCGGCCCGCAGCGAGTCCAGGGTGAGCTCGCGGACGTCGTGGCCGCCGATGAGGACGGCGCCGTGGGTGACGTCGTAGAAGCGCGGGAGCAGGAGCGAGACCGTGGACTTGCCCGAGCCGGAGGAGCCGACGACCGCGAGGGTCTCGCCGGGGCGGATCTCGAAGGAGAGACCGTCGAGGACCTTCCGGCCGTCCTCGTAGCCGAAGGACACGTCGTCGAACTCGACCGTCGCGGGGGCGTCGGCGGGGAGCTCCTTGGTGCCGTCCTTCAGATACGGCTCGGTGTCGATCAGCTCCAGGACGCGCTCGGTGCCGGCGCGGGCCTGCTGGCCGACCGTGAGGACCAGGGCGAGCATGCGGACCGGGCCGACGAGCTGGGCGAGGTAGGTGGAGAAGGCGACGAAGGTGCCGAGGGTGATGTCGCCGCGGACCGCGAGCCAGCCGCCGAGCGCGAGCATCGCGACCTGGCCGAGGGCGGGGACGGCCTGGAGGGCCGGGGTGTACTTCGAGTTGAAGCGGATCGTGCGCAGGCGCCCCGCGAAGAGGCGGCGGCCGACCTCCCGGAGCTTCCCGGTCTCCTGGTCCTCCTGGCCGAAGCCCTTCACCACGCGTACGCCGCTGACGGCGCCGTCGACCACGCCCGCGACGGCTGCGGCCTGAGCCTGGGCGTACCAGGTGGCGGGGTGCAGCTTGGAGCGGGAGCGCTTCGCGATCCACCACAGGGCCGGGGCGACCGCGAGGGCTACCAGGGTCAGGGGGATCGACAGCCAGGCCATCACGACCAGGGAGATCAGGAAGAGCGCGAAGTTGCCGATCGTCATCGGCAGCATGAAGAGCAGGCCCTGGATCAGCTGGAGGTCGCTGGTGGCGCGGCCGACGACCTGGCCGGTGGACAGCTCGTCCTGGCGGCGGCCGTCGAGGCGGGTGATCGTGCCGAACATCTCGGTCCGCAGGTCGTGCTGGACGTCGAGGGCGAGCCGGCCGCCGTAGTAGCGGCGGATGTAGGTGAAGGCGTAGACCAGGACCGCCGCGGCGATCAGGGCCCCGGCCCAGGGCGCCATGTCCCGGCTGCGGTCGCCGATGACGTCGTCGATGATCACCTTGGTGATCAGGGGGACGATCGCCATGACGGCCATGCCGCCGAGGGAGGAGCCGAGGGCGAGTACGACGTCCTTGGGGTAACGCCAGGCGTACCCGGCAAGTCGTCGTGCCCATCCCCGTTGCGGTGTCACGCGGGTGCCCTCCGGTTCTTACGGCTTCTTACGGCCTGATCGTCCGGAAGGCACCAACGCGTCGGCGGGGTGATTTCATCCCGCCGCAACAATTCGAGAGATCCTTCACGTCACCGGTGGGGCGTCACCGGTGGGGCGGGACCGCCCTCCTGGCGTTCGCCTCGGCACGCGCGAGACTTCTGCGGGCGTTGGACGCCTGAGGGCTGTCCGCCCCGAAGACCCGCACGATGCCGTTCAGGGAGGACCGGCAGACATGGACGTCGTTCTCGGGGTCCAGCTCCGGTACCACCCTGGGCCTCGCCCGTTCGGCCTCCCGTTCGGCCTCCCGGAGCCGCGCCCGCAGCGCGGCCTGTTCCCGCCGCCGCAGGGCCGCCTCTGCCTGCCGGTACTCCCGCAGCTCCCGGCGCTCCGCACGGATCGCCATCAACTCCCGCTCGGACTCCTCCCGCTCCGCACGCCGCGCCCGCAGGCGCTCCCGTCGCTCCGCCTCCCGGTCGTAGAGCGGCTGTGCGGCCTCCGGGGGCGGCGCGGCGGGCGTCCCGCCGGGCCGGTCCGTGGTCGCGATCTTCTCCGCGAGCCACGGACCGGGATGGTCCAGTGCGGCGTACACGTCCAGGGCCCCCCGTGACCGCGGCCATGCCTGCTGGACGGCGAACCGCGCCACCTCGGTGCCGTCGCCGTGCAGCGCCCTGGCCGCCAGAAGAGCACCGCTGATGACCTTCGTGATCCTCACGACGTCCACCCCCGTCGAATCGCCGCCCCGACAGGTCGATACCCGCCTGCGCGGTCCGGGAATGTCTCAGACGCGCACCCGCAGGTAGTAGAACCGCGTCGTCTGGACCGCGTTCTGGTTGTCGTCGCTGACCAGGAGGACCTTCAGGCGGCCCTTCTCGTGGCCCGTGATCACCATGCCCTCGATGTTGTCCAGGAGCGGGTTCGGCTGGGGCTGCTTCGCCGTGGCGCCCAGGGTCGGGCAGCTCGCGATGTCCGTGAGCAGGGTCTTCTTGATCAGACGTACGTCCGGCTGGCCCGTCAGGTTCTCGACGCCGCTGGTGTCCGTGGCGTGGCGGGGGTCGGCCAGGTAGAGGCGGACCGTGTTGCCGACGCCGGCGGTGAAGCCGCGCTCCAGGACGAGGAGGCGGCCGTCGGGGAGGGCCTGCACCTCGGGGACGCCGAGGAAGACGGCGTCGGTGCGGTAGGCGTACTGGGCGGCGAGCTCGAAGTGGCCCTTGTGCCGCGTCCAGGTCTGGAAGCGGACGATGCCGGCCGTGTCGCCGGAGAGCGCGTACTCCATGGAGGCGAGCAGGGTGCGGCCGCCGTTCAGGAGGGTCAGGCCCTCGAAGGTCTGGTTGGAGGTGGCACGGCCCGCCGGGGCGACGAGGAGTGAGGCCGGCACCGGAAGACGGTCGAGGATCTTGCCGCCCTTGGAGTACCGGCGGATCGACGGCTCGGTCTCCGAGGTGATCAGACGGGTGCCGTCCCGGTCTATCGCCAGGCCCTCGGAGTCCAGCGCGGCGCCGTTCTCGTCGGCGAGCGGGACGACCGACTTCGGCGCGAGGGTCCTCGCGTCCAGGTCGAAGAGGGAGGAGCGGTCGGAGAGGGCGGCCAGCGAGCCGTCCCGGTCCACCGCGAGCGCGGAGAGGTTGCCGACGAAGGTGCCGTCGTACGTCGTCTTGTCGAGCGCGTCGGAGAAGCGGTCGAGGGAGACGGAGGGGGAACAGGCGTGGCTCACCGGGGCGGCGGCCCGCGCCGGCCCGGCGAGGGCCAGGCAGGTCGCCGCCGCCAGGGCCGCGGTGGTGGTCGCGAGTACGGTTCTCAGCTGCATGGGCGTCACCGTAGGCCGGGTTCGTGACGTACGGGAGGCCGTGTCATGAAGGGCCCTGGTCGCTGCCCGCGAACGGAGCGGCGACACCTCCGAACCCGGAGATGCCGCCGCCCCTGCATGCGCCTCGCCGTGGGCGGGGCCGGTGACGTGCGGGAGTCCGGCAGGCGTCAGCTCGCCGCGAGATCCCGGTGGATGACCTTCGCGACGCCCTGGATCGTCGTGATGCCGTAGTTCATGGTGCTGTTGCCGTGGGTGAGCACCGTGATCATGTAGTCGTGGCCGCCGCCCTTGAAGGTGCCGACGCTGTGCACCCGCCAGCCGTGCGTCGAGCGCTGGAGCCAGCCGTTCTTGACATGCCAGGAGATGCCCGATCCGCGGCCGTACGGTGTGCCCCAGCGCTGCGACGAGATGACCTGGCCCATCAACTTCAGGATGTAGGCGCGGGAGTTGTCGCTCAGGACGGTGTTCTTCGCGGTGACCAGCTTGAGCAGTTTCTGCTCGTCGGTGACGGTGATCTGGGTCAGGCCCCAGTAGCCGTTCGCCCCCGGCTTGGTCTGGGTCATGCCGGCCGCGGAGAGGAAGCCCTTGATCTTGGTCAGCCCGAGCTGGCGCCACAGCTTGCTGGTGGCGTCGTTGTCCGACTTGGTGATCATGGCCTTGGTGAGGGTGACCTCGCGGTCGGTCAGATACCTGTTGTGCTTCTTCGCGTCCCACAACAGCGTGGCGAGCACGGTCACCTTGACCACGCTCGCGGAGTCGTAGGCGGTGGAGGAGCGCAGGGTGCAGGTGGTCTTGGTCGTACGGTCGTAGAGGCCGACGGCGATCGTGCCGGAGCGGTTGGAGACGGCGGACGTGATGTCCCGCTTGAGCTTGTCGGCGAGGCCCGCCTTGGCGGACGTGCAGCTGACGGTCGGTGTCGTGGCCGCCGCGGCCGGCGTGGCGGCGGCGACGCAGGCGGCCAGCGCACCGGCCGCGATCCATTTCGCGTGTCTTGCTATCCCCCGTGTCATGCCCTGTTGACTCTCGGGTCCGGGTGAATGGTTGTACGCATGGGGAATGGTTGTGCGAGTCGTTACCCGGCCCGTGGCGATTTCACAGGACAGCGCCAGGTACGTCACAGCTCCCGCCCAAGCCACCTCCGCACGATGCCGGGGTGACATCTGCCACCGATCCCCACCCCCACACCGAGACCGTGTCCGCCGACTGGCCGCCGCCGGCCCCGCCCTCGGCGCCACCGGACAAGGCCCCGCGCTGGTCGCTGCCCGTGCTGATCGCGATCCTCGTGCTCGCCGGGGTCCTGTACGGCTGGAACCTGAGCGGCAGCAGCCTCAACAGCTTCTACAGTTCCGCCGTCTACAGCGGTACGCAGAGCTGGAAGGCCTGGTTCTTCGGTTCGCTCGACGCGGGCAACTTCATCACCGTCGACAAGCCGCCCTTCGCGCTGATGGTCATGGGCCTGTCGTGCCGGATCCTCGGCTTCGGCACCTGGCAGATGATGGCGCCGGAGATCGCGGCCGCCCTCGGCACGATCTGGATCCTGCACACCTCCGTGAAGCGGGTGTTCGGGCACGCGGCGGCCGCGATCGCCGCGCTCGTCCTCGCGCTCACCCCGATCACGGTCGCGATCAACCGGGACAACAACCCCGACACCATTCTGGTGTTGCTGATGGTCGGCGGCGCGGCCCTCGCGCTGCGCGCGGTGCGCACCGACAGGCTGCTGCCGCTGATCGGTTCGGCGGTCCTCTTCGGTCTCGCCTTCAACACCAAGATGCTCCAGGGCTACATCGCCCTGCCGGCCGTCTTCGCGGTGTACGTGTACGCCTCGAAGCTCGGCTGGAAGAAGAAGGCCGTCAACCTGGCCCTCGCGGCGGTGGCGTTGGCGGTCTCCAGCTTCTGGTGGGCGACGGCGGTCTCACTGGTGCCCGCCGACGACCGGCCCTACATCGGTGGTTCGACCGACGGCTCCGCCTGGAACCTGATCATGGGCTACAACGGCCTCGGCCGGGTCCTCGGCGGCGAGGGCAACGGCGGGGGCGGCGGCGGAGGCGCGACCTTCGCCGGCAGCGCGGGGATCGGCCGGATGTTCAACGACGTCCTCGGCGGCCAGATCTCCTGGCTGATCCCCTTCGCCTTCCTCGCGCTCGTCGCCGGCCTGGCGCTGTGCGGGCGGGCCCCGCGCACCGACATGACCCGGGCCGCGCTCGTGCTGTGGGGCGGCTGGCTGGTGCTGCACTACCTGACCTTCGCGATGGCCGAGGGCACCATGCACCCGTACTACACGACCGCGCTCGCCCCAGGCGTCGCGGCGCTGTGCGGTGGCGGCGGGGTGCTGCTGTGGCGTGCCTTCCGCAGCGGTGACGCCCGCTGGTCCTGGGTCCTGCCCGCCGGTCTCGCGGTCACCGGCATCTGGGCGATCGTGCTGCTGCGCCGGGCCTCCGGCTGGAACACCTGGCTGTGGCCGGTCGTGGGCGTGGTCATGGCCCTCGCGATCGTGGGCCTGTTCGTCTTCCGCACCGCGGGCTCCGGCACCAGGGCGCGGCTGCTGGCCGTGTCCGTGGTCGCGGCGATCGTGGCGGCCCTCGCGGGTCCGACGGCGTACGCGGCCTCGCCGGCCTTCGGCACCTCCGGCGGCGGTGGCATGGGCGGCGGCACCAACCCGACGGCGGGTCCGTCGACCGGGAGCGGCATGGGCGGCCCCGGCGGCGGTGGCGGCCGGGGCGGCTTCGGCGGCGACGGTGGCGGGCCGGGCGGACGGCCGGACGGCACCCAGCAGGGCGGCCGGGCGGGCGGGGAACTCCCCGGCGGCAACGGTGGCAACAGCGGCGGCCAGATGCAGCCCGGTGGCGGTAACGGTGAGCTGGCGCAGGGTGGTGCACCGGGTGGCGCGAACGGGGAGTTCCCGGGCGGTGGCACGGCTCCCGGCGGCGGCACGGCCGATGGCCGGAACGGCGAGGCGGCCGGTACGGCTCCCGGCGGCAGCGCGAGCGGCGGCCCCGGCGGTGGCGGTATGGGCGGCAGCGTCGACAGCGCCCTGGTCTCGTACCTGGAGAAGCACCAGGACGGCGCCAAGTGGCTGCTCGCGGTGTCCAATTCACAGAGTGCGGGTCAGCTGATCCTCAGCACCCACAAGCCCGTCATCTCCATGTGGGGCTTCACCGGCTCGGACCAGGCGATGACCCTCGCCAAGCTCAAGGAGCTGGTGAAGAAGGGCGAGTTGCACTACATCCAGCTCGGCGGCGGTGGCATGGGCGGCAACAGCAGCCTGAACCAGGAGATCACCAGCTGGGTGCAGAAGAACGGCACGGCGGTGAAGGCGAGCGACTACAGCACGGGCGAGAGCAGCGGCTCGACCTCCGGCACCACTGCGACGGTCTACCGCCTGGACCCTTCGGACGTCGGCTGACCAAGTCCCGGTAAAGCGGCCCCCGATCACACCTCGGGGGCCGCTTTCGCGTGTCAACTCGCGTAGACAAGGGCCGATTTGCCGTTTCAGGTCACCGAATGGACACGCAGAGTCCATTTACACGGCCTCATGTCCATGTCACTCTCCATCTGCCGCCTCCATTCAACCCGCGTAGATGGGACCCCCTTTATGCTGGCGACACGCATCCGCAGCTGGAAGTCGGTGGCGCTCACCACCGCCGCCGTGCTGGTCGGGCTCGCCGCCCCGGTCGTGACCACGACCCCGGCCGCCGCCACGACGACCGCGTACGACTCGACGTACTACAAGAACGCGATCGGCAAGACGGGCACGAGCCTCAAGTCGTCCCTGCACACGATCATCAGCGCCAACGTCTCGAAGATCTCGTACTCCGCGGTCTGGGACGCGCTCAAGGTCACCGACCAGGACCCGAACAACACCAGCAACGTGCTCCTGCTGTACAGCGGCGCCTCCCGCAGCAAGTCCCTCAACGGCGGTGACGTCGGCGACTGGAACCGGGAGCACACCTGGGCCAAGTCGCACGGCGACTTCGGCGAGGCGATCGGCCCCGGCACCGACCTGCACCACCTGCGCGCCTGCGACGTGACGATCAACAGCACCCGGGGCAACCTGGACTTCGACAACGGCGGCAGCACCGTCACCAACGGCGGCGGCAGCACCGTCGACTCCGACTCCTTCGCGCCGCGCGCCGCGGACCGGGGCGACGTGGCCCGCATCATCCTCTACATGGCCGTGCGCTACGAGGGCGACGACGGCTGGCCCAACCTGGAGCCCAACGAGAAGGTCGGCAACGGCTCCAACCCCTACATGGGCAAGCTCTCCGTCCTCAAGGCCTGGAACGAGGCGGACCCGCCGAGCGCCTTCGAGGAGCGCCGCAACCAGGTCATCTACGACACCTACCAGCACAACCGCAACCCGTTCATCGACCACCCGGAGTGGATCGAGGCGATCTGGTAGTCGAGGCGCTCCGGTAGAAGGCGTCTGCTCCCCGGCGGCGACCCGCCGGGGAGCATTCCCGCACGGACTTGCCCGATCCTCTGACACACGGATGTCAGCCATGTGACACTTTCGGATTGCTGGTCCGGGAATGCGTCTAAACGGGGTAGGCGTCCATGGGGGCAAGACCAAGTGACTGTGCGACATGGTTACTGGCCGGGATGGGTCTGGGGCTGCTCTGGATCCTCGTCCTGCCACCCGGCTGGGTGATCCGGGCCTTCTCTCCAGGGGTCCATCCCGCTCTGGGAGTCGCGGTACTCCTCTGCGCCCTGATCGCCGCCGGGTCCGTTCAGTGGCAGCGCCTTCAGCAGTCGGGCATCTGGCGACTCTCCCCCTACCTGACCGCCGTACCGCTCGCGGTCCTGGTGTGGGCCTGCCGGGAGCCGCTGTCGGCATGGGCCGCCGACGACGGGACCGCAGCCCGGGTCACGATCGTCGTCGTCATGGCTTTGGCGGGGGTGCGCTGGCTGGCCGAGGTGCCGATCGCGACGGCTTTCGTCGGGGCGTTCCTCGCCCCCGATACGACCCTCATGTGGTGGTACGCCGTTCCGGCATCGGCCGGCACGGCAGTAGTGCTGCTGGTTGAAATGCTGCTCGTGCAGATGGTCACCCGCCGTGCCTACTCCGCACTCGTCGGCGGGCGGTTGCGACAGGCCCGGTGGCTCGCCTCCGTGCCCCTGCTACTCGCTCCGTTTCTGTGCGGCGCTCGGCGCGCGGCAGCCCTCGACCGTGTCGGGGCGCTCCACCAGCGGCTGGGCAGCTTTCGCACGGCGGTCGCCTGTAGAAAATGGATGGTGCGGAGTGCTCATCGGCGCGGCAATACACGCCTGGAGACAGCCGGGTTGCTCAATCTGGCGGTCAGCCACCATGTATCCGGACAACTGGAGGAGTCGCTGATGTGCGTCCATCGGGCGCAGCAGGTCCTTGCGCGGCACCCCGCACGGCTCACACCCGATGTCGTCGAGCACCTCACGCTCAACTTGGCAGCCCAGGAAGCCAAGGCCCATAAGGACATGGGTGATCTGCACACCTCCCTCGCGGTCACCGAGAACACACTAGAACTGGCGAAGGCACGCTACGACCAGGACTACGCCCCGGCGTGGCTGCGAGGCCTGTACGCGGATCTATTGGCGTTCAAGTCGGCTTTGGTCGGTGTCACTCGGCTCGACACCCAGCAGGCGCTCGCGCTACTGGAACAGGCGCACGAGGTGGCCGAATCGCTCGGCGACGAGTTCCGGCAGTTCCTGCGTCTGCAGGACCAGACAACCAATCTCGTGCGGCTGGGCCGGTTCGGTGAAGCACGCGCGCGGCTCGAACGCGCACTGCGGCTCCTGGAGAGCGGAACCGTGCGGACATACGACCACGACGGCAACTACACAGCGGCACTGAACGGTGCGACGGATCTGCACAGCGTCGGATTGTGGGCTCTCGCCAG
Organism: Streptomyces sp. NPDC048420; assembly: GCF_040651535.1. Classification (NCBI taxonomy): domain Bacteria; kingdom Bacillati; phylum Actinomycetota; class Actinomycetes; order Kitasatosporales; family Streptomycetaceae; genus Streptomyces; species Streptomyces sp. NPDC048420. The sequence continues at coordinate 147,396 of NZ_JBEZKG010000018.1, read as the reverse complement.
GATCTCCTGGATGCAGGGGAACACAGCCGAGGCTGACCGGATAGCCGAGGAGGCTTTCAAAGACGCAAGGCCCGGCACCTTCCTCCACTTCACGAAACAGATGACCGAGGCGCAGGCACTGCTGAACCGGGACGACGTCGCGGCCGCGAGGGAGGCGTTCGACCATGCCGTACGACTGGCCGAGAACTCCGGTCAGGAGGCCACCCTGCGGATGATCCATACGGCTGCGGGCAGGGCGTACGAGCAGGAAGGGTCCCAGTCCGACCTGATGACCGCGCAAGGCCATTACGAACGGGTCATCGGCCTGATCGAGACGGCCCGTTCCAGTCTCGCCGACGAGGCCACCCGGCTCGAATTCCTCGGCGCCGACAGCCGTATCGAGGCGTACGCACGGATGGTGGTCACCAGTGTCGCGCTGGGCCGGCCGGCGGAGGCCTTCGGCTGGGCCGAGCGCGGCAAGGCCCGCGCCCTTCTCGATCACCTCGGCAGTCGCGATCACCTGGGCGGAGCGGGAGACGCCGCAGGGCGGCCGATCTCACATGACGAGGCCCAGGAGTTGCTGGTCCGGTCCGGCCAACCGGTCCTGCTCGTGGAGTACTTCACCACGGATGACCAGGTGATCGTCATCGGCCTGCGTGGCGACGGGCAGCCTTCCTCCGCGGTCACCATTCCGGTCACCGGGGATGCGCTGCGGCGTTTCGCGCTGAGCAACTTCGGCGCCTCCGGTCGTGTCCGCGAGATGGTGACCTCGGGACTGGAGGACATGTGGCACGCCTTCGATTCACTGGTCGCGCCCATCGGGGCATGGTCCCGGCCGGGCGACCTGGTGATCCTCGTACCGCACGGCGTTCTGCACCATCTACCGTTGCACGCCCTGCGCGTCGGCGACCAGTACCTGATCGAGCGGAACCCGGTGAGCTACGCACCGAGCACTTCAGCGTTGCGGGAGTGCCGCCGGGGGGCGACCGCAACGCGCGGTAACCGGAACACCGTGGTCCTGGGCGATCCCGCTGACGACCTACCGTACGCCCGAGCCGAAGCGGTGTCGGTGGCCGCCGAGTTCGACACAGATCCCGTGCTGGGGAGCGACGCCACCCGGGGCGCCTTCAGCCGGGCTCTGTCGACCGCCGGTCTGGTCCACTACGCGGGCCACGCCCGGTTCGTAGCGGACGATCCGATGAGCTCCGGGTTGCTCCTCGCGGACGGCGCCCTCTCTTCGCGTGACATCGCCGCGCTGCCCGCTGCCCGGCCCCGGCTCGTTGTTCTGAGCGGCTGCGAGACCGGGGTCAGCAAGGACCACCCAGGGGACGACACCGTCGGTCTGCTGCGCGGCTTCCTCTACTCCGGCGCACCGAGCGTGCTGGCCACGCTGTGGCGGGTGCCGGACGAATCGACCGCTCACCTGGTCACCCGCTTCTACCACCACCTCCGCGAAAATCCGGCGGCCACCACGGCGCACGCGCTCCGCAGCGCCACGCTGGACACCCTCAAGCGGCCCTGCTGGTCCTCGCTTTACCACTGGGCGCCATTCGCCCTCGTCGGAGACTGGGAGTAGGGCATGCGGACACTTCTGGAATCGGAACTGGAACTCGACGAACCCGGCTTGTCCCTTGAGCGAGGACCGGGCGAGGCCTCGGCCGTCATCGGCGACAAGGACATCAGACTCCTGCTGCGCGAGACCCGCATTGCCCTCGCCAAGGCGGCCACCACGCGGATATCCACGGACGACGACTCCACCGTCGGTTATGACATCCCGCTGACCTGTGTCATTCATGCCCACCCTCGCTGCCGGGTGCGCTATTCCCGGTTGGGCGTCGATTTCAGCCCGACCGCTGGGGCGGTCATCTCCGACATGGCGCCCCGCGAGGTCCTCAGCGAACACCCGGTGGAGATCACCACCACGGTGCGGGCCGGGCTCACGTTCGCCGTCGCCGCCGATGTCCTCGGCGGCGAACTGGGCTCCGAGCAATCACGTCTGCGTACCGTCTACCATCCGAAGATCGTCGCCTCCGGCATCGGGTTCACCAGGGGGTACTGGGACTTTCTGGCCGACGGCGACCGCTACCTGCACTCGAACCGAGAACTGCGTCTGCTGGTCACGGCTCCCCCGAACACGCCCTTGGTCGCACGCTTCCAACTACGAGCCCAGGTGAAACTGGACGGCCTCCCCGGTCTGCTGCCCCTCCTGGCTCGCAACGGAAGCATCGACGCAACCCACCGCCTCGACTGAGCCGCTGCACGGTTCAGGAGTCGAATTCGTACTCCAAGATGTACGCGGACGCATCCAGCACCATGTCGTTCACCTCGACCGCCGCACCGTCCGCATCGAAGGCCGTGCGGACAACGAGCACGACCGGCACACCGGCCGACAGGCCCAGCTGACCAGACTCCTCCGCGCTCGGGATCGACGGTGAAGTCGCCTACACCGCGGAGCTCCTGCTGTCGGAGTTGGTCGGCAATTCCATCCTGCATGCGCGGAAGCCGCCGGGGCGTGAGATCGGCGTACGCATCGCCCCGTACGACGGACGTCTGCGCGTGGAGGTCGCCGACGCGAACGACGGGCGGCCCGAGCCCCGACAGGCGGGTCCGGAAGACGAAGGCGGCCGTGGACTCACCCTCCTGCAATGCCTCGCCGAGCGCTGGGGCTGCTGCCCGCGCCTGCATGGCATCGGAAAGGTGAACTGGGCGGAGCTGGTGCTGCCACGATGAGTGTGACCAACGCGGCGGTACTGTCGGAACCGCCATACATCACACCGAATGTCCCTGATGAGGAGACCGCCGTGGCCGAGGCCCCCCCACCCCTACCGGACCACCCCGCGGCGCCCGACGACGCTGTCACGGTCACCCTCACCTACACGGGCAGTCAGGCCGAAGTGCTGCGCACGCTGGCCCTTCTGGAGGGGCGCACCCCAGAAGAAATTGCGCTGGATCACATCGCGCGCGGCGTGCCCCTGGCCTTCACCTCTTCCCTGGGAGAGGACTCGGAGGCGATGGCAACGCTGGCGCATGCGATGTTCGACGGCCCCTCGGACCTGGCCACCAGATCCGGCGAGAACCTCTTCCAGGAAGGCGACCGTTGAAGCGCCACCTGTTCGCCGTCGCGGATACGTCGGTCCTCCTCGCCATCTACAACCGCAAGGATTCCCACCATGAGTCCGCCGTGCAGGCCCTCTCCCTGGCCGATCGGCTCGTGGTGTCGCCGATGGTCCTGGCCGAACTGGACTATCACCTCACCACGAAGATCAGCGGCAAGGCCGCCGCGGACGCTCTGGCCAGCATGCGCGCATGGGCGAGCACTGATCGGCTCACGCTTGCCACCGTGAGTTGGCCGCTCCTGAGTGAAGCCGAGCACCTCATGCGTACGTACGCGGATCACGACGCCATCGGTATGACGGACGCAGTCAACGCCGTACTGGCCTGGTCGCTGCCGCAACCCGTCGTGCTCACCCTGGACCATCACTACCGAAACGTCATCGCACCCCGAACGTCCGCCGAAGCACCGCTACTTGCGCTGCCGGCAATCGAGTAATAGGCCTCAACCCAGGTGCGTCGGCGCGAACATCCGCAGCACCGCCGGAAGGACGACCACCGAGGGCCCCGGTGAACCGAGTGCCTTCGACAGGTCGTCCGACAGGGTCTCCGGGGTCGTACGGACCCCGGGGACCCCGAAGGACTCGGCCAGGGCCACGTAGTCGGGGCGGGTCAGCTCCGTCCCCGTAGCCTCGCCGAACGCGTCCGTCATGTACTCGCGCAGGATGCCGTAGCCGCCGTCGTCGACGATCAGCCAGGTGACGTTCAGGTCGTACTGGCGGGCGGTCGCCAACTCGGCGATGGAGTACGGGGCGCCGCCGTCGCCGGAGACCGCCAGGACCGGGACCGAAGGGTCGGCCACCGCCGCGCCCAGCGCCGCCGGGAAGGCGTAGCCCAGACCGCCGGCGCCCTGGGCCGAGTGCATGTGGTTGGGACCCTTGGCGTCGAAGGCCGACCAGGCCCAGTAGGCCAGGATCGTCATGTCCCAGAAGGAGGGGGCGGAGGCGGGCAGGGCCCGGCGGATCGACGCCAACAGCTCCTGTTCCAGGGTGAGTTCCTGAGCCGCGATACGGTCCGCAACGCGCGCCAGCACCTCCCGCACCCGCTCGGCGGCCTCCGCGTCCTCCCTCGGCGACACCGTCTCCAGCAGCGCCTGCAACGCCAGTCGCGCGTCCGCGTGGATACCGAGGGCCGGGTGGTTGGACTCCAGCTTGCCGAGGTCCGCCTCGATCTGGATCACCCGGCCGCGCGGCTTGAACGTGTGGTAGTTCGAGGAGAGTTCGCCGAGCCCCGAGCCGACCACCAGGAGGACATCCGCGTCCTCCAGGAAGTCCGTGGTGTACCGGTCCTCGATCCAGGACTGCAACGACAGCGGGTGCTGCCACGGGAACGCGCCCTTGCCGCCGGGGGTGGTGACCACCGGGGCCTTCAGGACCTCCGCCAGCTGCCGCAGCTTGCGGGACGCGTCCGCCCGTACGACTCCCCCGCCCGCGATGATCGCCGGGCGGGCGGCGCGGGACAGCAGGTCCGCCGCCACCGCCGTGAGTTCGGGACGCGGCGGCAGTTCCTCCGGGAACGCGTCGCCGCCCGTCACCACCGGGATCAGGGTCGGGGACAGCAGTACGTCCTGTGGGATCTCCACCCACACCGGCCCGTGCGGGGCGGTCAGCGCCGACTTCCAGGCCGCCTCGATCGCCGACGGGATCTGAGACTGGGTACGGACCGTGTGGACCGACTTGACCACGCCCCTGAACGAGGCGGACTGGTCCGGGAGTTCGTGCAGATAGCCGTGGCGGCCGCCGCCCAGGCCGGCGGTCGGGACCTGGCTGCTGATCGCCAGGACGGGGGCGGAAGCCGCGGCCGCCTCCTGGAGGGCGGCGAGGGAGGTCAGCGCCCCGGGCCCGGTGGACAGGAGCAGTGGGGCCGCCTCGCCCGTGATCCTGCCGTACGCGTCCGCCGCGAAGCCCGCGTTGTTCTCCACCCGCAGGCCGATGTAGCGCAGGTCGGAGCGCCGTAGCGCGTCGAACATGCCGAGCGCGTGCTGGCCGGGCAGCCCGAAGACGGTCGTCGCGCCGAGCCCGGCCAGGGTCTCCACGACCAGGTCTCCGCCGTTGCGGCCGGGAGGAGGGTTGAGAGCAGCGGAAATCTGCGCCTCCGTCGGGCGGAGCACCAGGTCGTGGTCGTGAGTCACTGCGCGCGGGCCTCTGCAATCTGGCGGGACATGATCGTGGTCAGTTCGTAGGCGGTGTGGGAGGCCGCCACCGACGTGATCTCCGCGTGGTCGTACGCGGGGGCCACCTCGACGACGTCCGCCGACACCAGCTTGCACGATGCCAGGCCCCGAAGGATCTCCAGCAGCTCGCGGGAGGTCATGCCGCCCGCCTCGGGGGTGCCCGTGCCGGGCGCGTGCGCCGGGTCCAGGCAGTCGATGTCGATGGAGATGTAGAGCGGGCGGTCCCCGATGCGCTGCCGGAGCTGGTCGGCGATCTCGTCCACGCCCCGCCGCATGACATCCGCGGACGTGACGATCCCGAAGCCCAGCTTCTCGTCGTCGGTCAGGTCCTGCTTGCCGTACAGCGGCCCGCGGGTGCCCACGTGGGAGAGCGCCGAGGTGTCCAGGATCCCCTCCTCGACCGCCCGCCGGAACGGTGTCCCGTGCGTGTACTCGGCACCGAAGTACGTGTCCCAGGTGTCCAGGTGCGCGTCGAAGTGCAGCAGCGCGACCGGGCCGTGCTTCTTCGCGACGGACCTCAGCAGCGGGAGGGCGATGGTGTGGTCGCCGCCGAGCGTCATCAGCCGCGCGCCCGTCCCCAGCAGCTCGTCCGCCGCCGCCTCGATCGTCTCGACGGCCTCGTTGATGTTGAAGGGGTTGACCGCGATGTCCCCGCCGTCCGCGACCTGGGCGAGGGCGAAGGGGGAGGCGTCCTGCGCCGGGTTGTACGGGCGCAGCAGCCGGGAGGCCTCACGGATCGCGTTGCCGCCGAAGCGGGCGCCGGGCCGGTAGGAGACACCCGAGTCGAACGGCACCCCGACCACGGCGACATCGGCCCGGCCGACCTCGTCGAGGCGCGGCAGCCGGGCGAAGGTCGCGGGTCCGGCGTAGCGCGGGATGCGGGAGGAGTCGACGGGGCCGCGGGGCGTCTCGAGGGAGCTCATGGTCGTATGCCTTCCTTCTGTCTTCTTCTTCGATGCCGTCCGGTCTACCGGGGTGCCGGGACCGGTTCGGGAGCACTGCCGCGCCCGGCGAGTCGCTCGCGCCACGCATCGAGTACGGCGGTGTCGGTCGCCGGGGTCGCCAGGGATACGGCGACGAAGGCGACCAGGGAGGCCGGCAGGCCGTAGTACACGGGCTCGTTGGCGAGGATGCCGTAACCCGCCATCAGGCCGATGACGGCGAGGCCGCCGACGATCACGGAGGCGAGCGCGCCCTGGGCCGTGCCCCGCCTCCACAGCAGTCCGCCGAGGATCGGGACGAGGAGGCCGCCGACCAGCAGGTTGTACGCCACCGTCAGTGCCTCGACGACGTTGTTGAGGGCGATCGCCGTGCAGATCACGGCCACGCCCATGACGAGGATGAAGGCGCGGTTGCCCCGCACCTCGTCGTGATCGCCGGCGGTCGTCCTCCCCCGCAGCCGCGACCAGATGTCGTTGTTGGCGACGGTCGCGCAGGCGATCAGGGCGCCGGAGGAGGTCGACATCACGGCGGCGAGTGCGGCGGCCAGCACCAGACCCCGTACGCCGACCGGGAGTTCGTCCTTGACGATGGTCGCGAAGGCGTCGTCGGCGTTGGCCAGGTTGGGGTAGAGGACCTTGGCGGCCGTGCCGATGACGGCGCCCGCGAGGGCGTACGCGAGACAGTAGGTACCCGCGACCGTGCCGCCCCACTTGGCGGTCGTGTCGCTGCGGGCGGTGAAGACGCGCTGCCAGATGTCCTGACCGATGAGCATGCCGAAGGTGTAGATCAGGACGTAGGTGAAGATCGTCTCGCCGCCGATGCCCAGCGGGTCGAAGTACTCGGTGGGAAGTTTCGCCTTCATCTCGCTGAAGCCGCCCGCCTTGACGACGGCGATGGGCAGGAGCAGGAGCAGAACGCCGATGGTCTTCACCACGAACTGGACCATGTCGGTGAGGGTGATGGACCACATGCCGCCGAGCGTCGAGTAGGCGACGACGATCGAGCCGCCGAGGACGATCGCGACGGTCCGGTTCATGTCGAAGAGGACGTCGAAGATCGTGGCGTAGGCGATGGTGGACGTCACCGCGAGCATGAGGGTGTACGCCCACATGACCACGCCGGAGATGACCCCGGCCCGGCCGCCGTACCGGAGGTCCAGCATCTCGGAGACGGTGTAGACCTTGAGGCGGGCGATGCGGGCGGAGAAGAAGACGGACAGGGCGAGCAGGCCGAGGCCGATGGTGAAGACCATCCAGGCGCCGGAGAGGCCGTACTGGTAGCCGAGGCCGACGCCGCCGATGGTGGACGCGCCGCCGAGGACGATCGCGGCCATGGTGCCGGAGTACATGGCGGGCCCGAGCCGGCGGCCTGCCACGAGGAACTCGCTCTTGGACCTGGCGCGGCGCATGCCCCACCAGCCCATGGCCAGCATGCCGGCCAGGTAGACGACGATGACGGTGTAGTCGACGGCCATGAGGCCCTCCTTCTGCCGGTCTGCGCCTGCCGGTCTGCGTCGACAGTAGGTGGCTTGAAAGCGGCTGCGAAGTGTACGTTTCATCCATTCGAGCGGTACTGGATGGAGGGAACGTCCACCATGCCGGACCCGGCTGTCCCACCCACCCCGCCGGTCCCGCTGGCCGCGCTGCTGGCCCGCGAGGACCTGGGCCTACGGCAGATCGCGGGACCCTCGGACCCCGCCACGGTGATCCACTGGGCGCACACCTCGGAGATGGCGGACCCGTATCCGTATCTGCTGGGCGGTGAGCTGCTGCTGACGGCGGGGGTGCACATCCCGGAGGCGGCGGGCTCCGGGACCTACTTCGACGACTACGTCTCACGGATCGTCGCGGCGGGCGGGGCGGCGCTCGGCTTCGGGCTGGCGCCGGTTCACGACACGGTCCCGCGCGCGCTGGTCGCGGCCTGCGACGCGTACGAGCTCCCGCTGCTGGAGGTGCCACCCCGGACCACGTTCTCCGGCGTGGCCCGCGCGGTCTGGCAGCTCATGGCCCAGGCCCGCCACGCAGAGCTCCGCCGGGTGACGGAGGCCCAGCAGAGCCTGGCGGCGGCCGCGTCCCGCCCGGACCCGGTGCCGTCGGTGCTGCGCCAGCTGGCGCAGCGGGTCGGGGGGCGGGCGGTGCTGTTCGGGCCGGACGGGGCGGAGGTCGCGGCGGCGGGGCGGGGGCTCGACGAAACGGAGGGTGCGGGGGCCGGAGGGAGGGCTGAGGGGGCTCCCGGCGCGGGGGCTCGCGGCGCGGGGGCTCCCGGCGCGGGGGCTCCCGGCGCGGGGGCTCCCGGCGCGGGGGCGAAAGCGCGGAACGCGCCCGCCGGACGGCCGCCCGCGGAGACCCTGGCCGCCGCCGGGCACGGGGAGCGGGGCGAGGGACAGGGTGTTCGGGAGGCGCTGGCGAGGCTGGCGCTGGTGGTCCGGCCGACGGCACCGCTGGTGCCCGGTGGCACGGCGCCGACGGGAGCGGGCTCCCGCACCACACGCCCGGCGACCCCGGCCATACCCAGCGGCAGCGCCCCGACGACGACGCCGGGCTCCCGCACCACACCCCCGGCCCTACCCGGCGCCACCGCCCCAACGACGGCGCCGGGCTCCCGCACCGCGCCCGGCGCTTCCGCGTCGGCTTCTCGCACGTCCCACGCCCCCGCCGACGTCCGCACAGCCCCGGCCACCCCGCCCCTCACCTCCCCCCGCGCCACCCCCACCCCCACCTCCGCCACCGACACCGTCTCCGGCCTCCACCTGGCCGCCTACGCCCTCGGTGCCGGACACGGCTTCGTGCTCGGGGTCGTCGCGCCCCACCGCCAACCGGGTGACCACACCATCGCCTCCGTCGCCGCCGTACTGCTGTCGTTGCTCACCGGTGAGCATCAGAGCGGGTCGGGCGCGGCGCGGTCGTCGGCGCTGGTGCGGATGCTGCTCGGGGCGACGGTGCAGGACGTGGCTCCGCTGCTCGGCGGGGACCGGTGGCTGGTCGTGCACGCGCGGCCCGACGCCCCGGCCGCCCTCGACCCCGTCGCCGCCTCCGCGCTGGGCGCGGCGCTCGGGTCGCCGTTGGTCGACGTGGCGCGGGATGTCGTACGGGTGCTGCTGCCCGCCGACCGGGAACCGGGCCCGCAGCCCGGGTGGACGCTCGGGGTCAGTGCCCTCGCCGGACCGGCGGAGTGGGCCGTCGCCGACGCCCAGGCAGGGCGGGCGCTGGCCCGCGCCCGGGCCGTCCGTGCCGAGCTGGTCCGGTACGGGGCCCGCCCGGCGCTCGCGGACCTGGTGCCGGAGGCGGACGCCGAGGCGCATGCCCGGGCGCTCCTGGCACCGCTGAGCCCCGCCCTCGCCGAGACCCTGCGGACCTGGCTGTCCCTGCACGGCAGTTGGGACCGTACGGCGGTCGCACTGGGGGTGCACCGCAACACCGTCCGGCAGCGGATCGCGAAGTGCGCGGCGCTGCTGGAGGCGGACCTGGACGACCCCGACGTACGGATGGAGCTGTGGTTCGCGCTGCGGCGACCATGATCACGTGACCCGCGTCCCAGCGTGCGGGATGCGCGGCGGTCCCGTGAAGGAGTGCATCAGAATGGGAGGCATGCCGATACCCGGGACACCCAGCCGCGCCGAGCTCGTCGACCACCTTGTGAAGACCCGTATCGCGGGTGAGGTCGCCACCCCGCGTGAGAACAACCTCTCGCACTACCGCCAGCTGGCGAACGGCAACCGCCACTACTGGCTCGGCCTGGAGCTCGGGGACCGCTGGAGCGACGAGCAGGACGTGCTCGCGGTGATGGCGGAGCGGGTGGGGGTCAACGACGACCCGGAGTACCGGTACGGCCAGGACACCATCGACCCCGAGCTGACCGTGAGCGCGCTGGAGCGGATGGCGGCGCGGCTGCGCAAGGCGGCGGACGGGCAGCAGCGGGTGCTGTTCGCGACCGGTCACCCCGGCGGCATGCTCGACGTCCACCACGCCACCGCCGCCGCGCTGCGCACGGCCGGCTGCGAGATCGTGGTCATCCCGGACGGGCTGCAGACGGACGAGGGGTACGTCATGCAGTTCGCGGACGTGGCGGTCCTGGAGCACGGGGCCACGCTCTGGCACACCCACTCCGGCGAGCCGATGAAGGCCATCCTCACGGCCCTGGAGCGCGAGGGCCGCCCGCTGCCCGACCTGGTCGTCGCCGACCACGGCTGGGCGGGCTACGCCGGACAGCACGGCGTGGACTCGGTGGGCTACGCCGACTCCAACGACCCGGCGCTCTTCGTCGGCGAGTCGGAGGGCACGGTCCAGGTGACGGTCCCGCTCGACGACCACGTGTTGAGCCCGCGCTACTACGACCCGATGACGGCGTATCTGCTCGGCGAGGCGGGCCTGCGCTAGGCCTGTCCGGCGGATCGGGCCGGCCGCGGGGAGCGGTGCCGATCGGTGTGGGTGCACGCGGCACGGCAGCACGTCGAGCCGCACGGCAGAGCCGGGCGAAGCTCGGTGGGGCAACAGCTCCGTAGGGCGACAAACGGCAAGGACACGGCAGCTCGGCCACCCGGGCGCCCCGCACCTGGGCGCGGTGGCGCGACGTCGGCATGATCCGCCTGGTCGGCCCAGTCGCCGGCCCGCTCAGGGGCGCCGCGGGGCGCGGACCACGCCCTCCTGGATCACCGAGATGGCCAGTCGCCCGTCCTGCGTGTAGATCCGGGCCTGGCCGAGGCCGCGGCCGCCGGAGGCCGACGGGGACTCCTGGTCGTACAGGAGCCATTCGTCGGCGCGGAAGGGGCGGTGGAACCACATCGCGTGGTCCAGGGACGCTCCCACGACGTCACCGACCGCCCAGCCGCCGCGGCCGTGCGCGAGGAGGATCGAGTCGAGGAGCGTCATGTCGGAGACGTACGTGGCGAGGACGACGTGCAGCAGTGGGTCGTCAGCGAGCTTGCCGTTGGTGCGGAACCAGACCTGCGAGTGGGGTTCGCGGGGCTCGCCGAACTTTCCGTACGGCGGCTCCTCGACATAGCGCAGGTCGATCGCCTCGCGGGTCTCCAGGAACCGCTCCACGACCTCCGGGGGCAGGTGGTCGTAGCCGCGCAGCCGGTCCGCGGAGGTGGGCAGCGTGGCCGGGTCGGGGGCGGCCGGCATGGCGGCCTGGTGGTCGAAGCCCTCCTCGTGCCGCTGGAAGGACGCGGAGAGGGCGAAGATCGGCTGGCCGTGCTGGACCGCGACCACGCGGCGCGCGGTGAAGGAGCGGCCGTCGTTCATGCGGTCGACCGTGTAGACGATCGGGGCGCCCGGGTCACCGGGGCGCAGGAAGTACGCGTGCAGGGAGTGGGCGAGCCGGTCCTCGGAAACCGTCCGCCCGGCGGCGACCAGCGCCTGCGCCGCGACCTGCCCGCCGAAGACGCGGGGGACGACAGCGGGGCGGGACGCGCCGCGGAAGATGCCCTCCTCGATCTGCTCGAGGTCGAGCAGATCGAGGAGGTCCTGGAGTGCCTGGCTCATGAAGCAGTTGTACCGGCCGGTGATATCGCGCGGCTTACAGGCCCATGTCCTTCGCGATGATCGACTTCATGATCTCGCTGGTGCCGCCGTAGATGCGGTTGACGCGGTTGTCCGCGTACAGGCGGGCGATCGGGTACTCGTTCATGAAGCCGTAGCCGCCGTGCAGCTGGAGGCAGCGGTCGATGACGCGGTGCGCGACCTCGGTGGTGAACAGCTTGGCGCTGGCGGCCTCGGCGGGGGTGAGCTCGCCGGCGTCGAGGGCTTCGAGGGCGCGGTCGACGACGGCCTCGGCCGCGTCCACCTCGGCCTGGCAGGCGGCCAGCTCGAACTTGGTGTTCTGGAAGGACGCGACCGGCTTGCCGAAGACGGTGCGCTCCTGGACGTACTCCTTGGCGAACCGCACCGCGGCCTTGGCCTGGGCGTAGGCGCCGTAGGCGATACCCCAGCGCTCGGAGGCGAGGTTGTGGCCGAGGTAGTAGAAGCCCTTGTTCTCCTCGCCGAGGAGGTCCTCGACGGGAACCTTGACGTCGACGAACGCGAGCTCGGCGGTGTCGGAGGTCTTCAGGCCCAGCTTGTCGAGCTTGCGGCCGATGGAGTAGCCCTCGGACTTGGTGTCCACGGCGAACAGGGAGATGCCGAAGCGGCGGTCCTCGGCGGTGGGCGCGGAGGTGCGGGCGCAGACGATCACGCGGTCGGCGTGGACGCCGCCGGTGATGAAGGTCTTGGAGCCGTTGAGGACGTAGTGCGTGCCGTCCTCGGAGAGCTTGGCGGTGGTCTTCATGCCCGCGAGGTCGGAGCCGGTGCCCGGCTCGGTCATCGCGAGGGCCCACATCTCCTCGGCGGAGACGAACTTCGGCAGGAAGCGCTTCTTCTGCTCGTCGGTGGCGAGCATCTTGATGTACGGCAGGCCGAGCAGGACGTGCACACCGGAGCCGCCGAACTGCACACCCGCGCGGGCCGTCTCCTCGTACATCACGGCCTCGAACTTGTACGAGTCGATGCCGGCGCCGCCGTACTCCTCGTCCACGCGGATGCCGAAGATGCCGAGCTCGGCGAGCTTGTAGTAGAAGTCGCGCGGCGCCTGGCCGGCCGCGAACCACTCGTCGTAGACGGGGACGACCTCGGCCTCGATGAAGGCGCGCAGGGTCTCCCGGAACGCCTCGTGGTCCTCGTTGAACACAGTACGGCGCACCGCCGCCACCTCCAGGTACGTGTCTAAGCGCTTGCTCAGAACATCAAGGTACCGGCGGGTAGGGAGAGGCGTCCAGAGGTGATCCCGTAACGCTCGTCACGCTCAGACCGGGCCGGAACCTCCGCCGAGGCCGACGAGCGCTTCCGCCAGCGTCCCCCAGCCGGCGACCGGGAAGACGACCCGGATCCAGGAGCCGTCGTCGAAGCCGGGTGCCGTGGCCGACGTCGTTCCGCTTCCTGAACCACGCCACGCGTTCTCGGGGCACACCCCATGCGCGGTGAAGTCCGGCCTCGACCTTGCGCCCGTCCGGGGACTTCTGCACATGGACCACGTGCAGGCCCCGGTCCCCGAGGAGGAGGACCGACACGGCGGCGCGGTCGTCACGGGGCTGGAGTACGCGAGCCAGCTGCCCCGCCACACTCTCCCAGCCGCCGGAGAGCGCCTGCGCCGCTTTCCCGGCCCTGTCGTCGAGCGCGTCCACCGCGGCGTTCACGAGGTTGAGCCGGTCCATGACGCGCTCGGTTCCGGCCGCCCGGTCCAGCAGACGGTCGGTGGTCGACCTCGCCGCGGGGAACGCCTCGGGCCGCAGGCGGTTCGGCGGGACCGGCACCCCCTCGCCGACCGCCACGACATGGGAGTCCACCAGCCGCTCCCCGGCGGGCAGGGCGGACCCTGCCCGCCCGCGGGCCTCGCGAGCGACGGCGTGCGGGTCGGGGCCCGAGACCCAGGACTTCAGGCCCGACCAGGAGAGCACCTCCGAGAACTTCACCCGAACACTTCCCTCACTGACTTCCCGGAGAAACAGCCGCCGCACCATCGCTGTGAAAACGACGGCGACGGCATCGGATGCGACTCCGGCCGACCGGAACTCCGGCCCGCCCCGCTCAGTCGGTGGCCGCCGCCGCGAACGCCCCCCGAGCCATCCGGTGCAGCAGCTCCGCCGTGGCCCCCCGCCCAGGGAGCGATCCCGGCCGGCCCAGGTGCGGGGTCGAGTTCAGGAGTCCGAAGACCGAGTGGACCGCGGAGCGGGCCGTGGGTTCGGTCAGGGGTGGGTAGACCTCGCGTACGACCCCCACCCACAGCTCGACGTACTGCCGCTGGAGCTGCCGGACCAGCTTGCGGTCGCTGTCGCGGAGGCGGTCCAGCTCGCGGTCGTGGAGGGTGATGAGGGGGCGGTCGTCGAGGGCGAAGTCGATGTGCCCCTCGATCAGGGAGTCGAGGAGGGCCTCCGCATCGCCGCCGTCCGACTCCGCCACCCTGCGCTTCCCACCCGTCAGCAGCTGCCCGCTGATCCCCACCAGCAGCTCCGCGAGCATCGCGTCCTTGCCCGCGAAGTGGCGGTAGAGACCGGGGCCGCTGATCCCGACCGCCGCGCCTATCTCGTCCACGCCCACGCCGTGGAACCCGCGCTCGGCGAACAGCCGCGCGGCTTCCTTGAGGATCTGCTCGCGGCGGGTGGGGGCGTCGGTTCTGGTGGCCATGAGAGCAATTCTAGACAGGGAGGTTAGCGGTCGTTAACCTGAGAGAGATGGTTAACGCTCATTAACAGGCGATCACTGGGTGAGGGGACCGCGGGACATGGATCAGGCACCCGAGCTGACGAGCGGGGCGGACCCCGCGTCGGAGGCCTGGAAGGCCAACGAGGAGGCCCACCGGGCCCTCGTGGACGAGCTGCGGGACAAGCTCGCCGCGGCCCGGCTGGGCGGCGGGGAAAAGGCGCGCGAGCGGCACACCGCGCGCGGGAAGCTGCTGCCCCGGGACCGGGTCGACACGCTCCTCGACCCCGGCTCGCCCTTCCTGGAGCTGGCCCCGCTCGCCGCCGACGGGATGTACGACGGACAGGCCCCGGCCGCCGGCGTCATCGCCGGGATCGGCAGGGTGAGCGGGCGCGAGTGTGTGGTCGTCGCCAATGACGCCACTGTCAAGGGCGGCACGTACTACCCGATGACGGTGAAGAAGCACCTGCGCGCGCAGGAGGTCGCCCTCGACAACCGGCTCCCCTGCGTCTACCTCGTGGACTCCGGCGGCGCCTTCCTGCCCATGCAGGACGAGGTCTTCCCGGACCGCGAGCACTTCGGGCGGATCTTCTACAACCAGGCCCGGATGTCCGCCCGGGGGATTCCGCAGATCGCCGCCGTGCTCGGCTCGTGCACCGCGGGCGGCGCCTACGTCCCCGCCATGAGCGACGAGGCCGTGATCGTCCGCAACCAGGGCACGATCTTCCTCGGCGGCCCCCCGCTCGTGAAGGCCGCCACCGGCGAGGTCGTCACCGCGGAGGAGCTCGGCGGCGGCGAGGTGCACTCCCGGGTCTCCGGCGTCACCGACCACCTCGCCGAGGACGACGCCCATGCGCTGAGGATCGTGCGGAACATCGCCGCGACGCTCCCCGCGCGCGGGCCGCTGCCCTGGTCCGTCGAGGCCACCGTGGAGCCCAAGGTCGACCCCTACGGCCTCTACGGCGCCGTCCCCACCGACTCCCGCACCCCCTACGACGTCCGCGAGATCATCGCGCGCATCACCGACGGCTCCCGTTTCGCCGAGTTCAAGGCCGAGTTCGGGCAGACCCTGGTCACCGGCTTCGCCCGGATCCACGGCCACCCGGTCGGGATCATCGGCAACAACGGCATCCTGTTCTCCGAATCCGCCCAGAAGGGCGCCCACTTCATCGAGCTGTGCGACCAGCGCGGCATCCCGCTGCTGTTCCTCCAGAACATCTCCGGCTTCATGGTCGGCAGGGATTACGAGGCGGGCGGCATCGCCAAGCACGGCGCCAAGATGGTCACCGCGGTCGCCTGCACGCGCGTGCCCAAGCTGACGGTCGTCGTGGGCGGTTCGTACGGCGCCGGGAACTACTCCATGTGCGGCCGGGCCTACTCCCCCCGCTTCCTGTGGATGTGGCCCAACGCCAAGATCTCCGTCATGGGCGGCGAGCAGGCCGCGTCGGTCCTCGCGACCGTGAAGCGGGACCAGCTGGAGGCGCGGGGCGAGGACTGGCCCACGGACGAGGAAGAGGCCTTCAAGGACCCGGTCCGCGCCCAGTACGAGCGCCAGGGCAACGCCTACTACGCCACCGCCCGCCTCTGGGACGACGGGGTCATCGACCCGCTGGACACCCGTCAGGTGCTCGGCCTGGCCCTGACCGCATGCGCCAACGCGCCGCTGGGCGACCCCCAGTTCGGCGTCTTCCGGATGTGAGGACCCATGTTTGACACAGTGCTTGTCGCCAACCGGGGCGAGATCGCGGTCCGCGTCATCCGCACGCTCAAGGTTCTGGGCGTACGCTCCGTCGCCGTCTTCTCCGACGCGGACGCCGACGCCCGGCACGTCCGCGAGGCCGACACCGCCGTACGCCTTGGACCGGCGCCGGCCGCCGAGAGCTATCTGTCCGTCGAGCGCCTCCTGCAGGCGGCCGCCCGCACCGGCGCCCAGGCCGTCCACCCCGGCTACGGCTTCCTCGCGGAGAACGCGGCCTTCGCGCGCGCGTGCGCCGACGCGGGGCTGGTCTTCATCGGCCCGCCCGCCGAAGCCATCTCCCTCATGGGCGACAAGATCCGCGCCAAGGAGACCGTGGAGGCGGCCGGGGTTCCGGTCGTACCCGGTGGCCGCGACCCCGAACTCGCCGAGGCCGCACAGGTGTTGGGCGCACCCGTGCTGCTGAAGCCCAGCGCGGGCGGTGGCGGCAAGGGCATGCGCCTGGTTCGCGACCTCACGGTCCTGGAGGACGAGATCGCCGCCGCCCGCCGCGAGGCCCGCGCCTCCTTCGGCGACGACACGCTGCTCGTGGAGCGGTGGGTGGACCGGCCCCGGCACATCGAGATCCAGGTCCTGGCGGACGGCCACGGCAACGTGATCCACCTCGGCGAGCGCGAGTGCTCGCTCCAGCGGCGGCACCAGAAGATCATCGAGGAGGCGCCCAGCGTCCTGCTCGACGAGGCCACGCGCGCGTCGATGGGCGAGGCCGCCGTCGAGGCGGCCCGCTCCTGCGGCTACCGGGGCGCGGGCACGGTGGAGTTCATCGTGCCGGGCGACGATCCGTCCTCGTACTACTTCATGGAGATGAACACCCGCCTCCAGGTGGAGCACCCGGTCACCGAGCTGGTCACCGGCCTGGACCTGGTGGAGTGGCAGCTGCGGGTGGCGGCGGGCGAGCGGCTGCCGTACGGGCAGGAGGACGTCCGGCTGACCGGGCACGCCGTCGAGGCCCGCGTCTGCGCGGAGGACCCGGCTCGCGGGTTCCTGCCTTCCGGCGGCACCGTGCTCCGGCTCCGCGAGCCTCAGGGCGACGGCGTCCGCACCGACTCCGGGCTCAGCGAGGGCACAGAGGTCGGCAGCCTGTACGACCCGATGCTGTCCAAGGTCATCGCGTACGGCCCGGACCGCGAGACCGCGCTCAGGAGGCTCAGGGCGGCGCTCGCGGAGACGGTCACGCTGGGCGTGCAGACCAACGCGGGGTTCCTGCGGCGGCTCCTTGCCCATCCGGACGTGGTGAAGGGCGAGTTGGACACCGGGCTCGTCGAGCGCGTGGTGGACGACCTGGTCTCCACCGACGTACCGGAGGAGGTGTACGAGGCGGCGGCGGCCGTACGCCTCGATGGGCTGCGGCCCCGGGGAGACGGCTGGACCGACCCGTTCTCGGTGCCGAGCGGTTGGCGGATGGGGGGCACGCCGAAGCCCCTCGGCTTCCACCTGCGGGTGCAGGACCCTGTCGAGTACGTCCCGCGCGGCGCCCACACCGTCACCGACGACCAGGTCTCGGTCGCCCTCGACGGCGTCCGCCACACCTTCCACCGCGCCGGTGACTGGGTGGGCCGTGACGGTGACGCCTGGCACGTGCGCGACCACGACCCGGTGGCCGCGTCCCTCACCCGTTCCGCGCACGCCGGCGCCGACTCGCTCACCGCGCCCATGCCCGGCACGGTGACCGTCGTGAAGGTCGCCGTCGGGGACGAGGTGGCCGCCGGCCAGAGCCTGCTCGTCGTCGAGGCCATGAAGATGGAGCACGTCATCTCCGCCCCGCACGCCGGCACCGTCGCCGAGCTGGACGTCACGCCGGGCACGACGGTCGCCATGGACCAGGTGCTGGCCGTGATCGCACCGCACGAGGAGGTGGCGCAGTGAGCCTGCCCATGACGATCCCCGAAGCGGGCCTGCCCGCCCGCGTCCGCATCCACGAGGTCGGCGCCCGAGACGGCCTGCAGAACGAGAAGTCGACCGTGCCGACGGAGGTCAAGGCGGAGTTCGTCCGCCGCCTCGCCGAGGCCGGGCTGACGACCATCGAGGCGACGAGCTTCGTCCACCCGAAGTGGGTGCCCCAACTCGCCGACGCGGAGCAGCTGTTCCCGCAGATCAGCGATCTCTCGGTGGACCTCCCGGTGCTCGTGCCGAACGAACGCGGCCTGGACCGGGCCCTGGCGCTGGGCGCGACCCGCGTGGCCGTGTTCGCCAGCGCCACCGAGTCCTTCGCCAAGGCCAACCTCAACCGCACGGTGGACGAGGCCCTCAAGATGTTCGAGCCGGTGGTGGCACGGGCGAAGGCCGAGGGCGTGCACGTCCGCGGCTACCTGTCGATGTGCTTCGGCGACCCGTGGGAGGGCGCGGTCCCGGTGCCCCAGGTCGTCAAGGTGTGCCGTGCCCTGCTCGACATGGGCTGCGACGAGCTGAGCCTCGGCGACACGATCGGGGTGGCGACCCCGGGCCACGTACGCGCACTGCTCACCGAACTCGACGTACCGGTCGAGAAGGTGGGCGTGCACTTCCACGACACGTACGGCCAGGCGCTCGCCAACACCCACGCCGCCCTCCAGCACGGCGTCACCACCGTGGACGCCTCCGCGGGCGGCCTCGGCGGCTGTCCCTACGCCAAGTCCGCCACCGGCAACCTCGCCACCGAGGACCTGGTGTGGATGCTTCAGGGCCTCGGCATCGACACCGGCGTCGACCTCGGCCGCCTCGTCGCCACCAGCGCCTGGATGGCCGAACACCTGGGCCGACCCAGCCCGTCCCGCACCGTCCGCGCCCTCTCCCACCAGGAGTGAACCCCCGATGGACCACCGTCTCTCCCCCGAACTGGAAGAACTCCGCCGTACGGTCGAGCAGTTCGCCCATGACGTAGTGGCGCCGAAGATCGGCGAGTACTACGAGCACCACGAGTTCCCTTACGAGATCGTCCGCGAGATGGGCCGCATGGGCCTGTTCGGGCTGCCGTTCCCCGAGGAGTACGGCGGGATGGGCGGCGACTACCTGGCGCTGGGCCTCGTCCTCGAGGAACTCGCGCGCGTGGACTCGTCGGTGGCGATCACCCTGGAGGCCGGTGTCTCCCTGGGCGCCATGCCCCTGCACCTGTTCGGCACCGAGGAGCAGAAGCGCGAGTGGCTGCCCCGGCTGTGCTCGGGCGAGATCCTGGGCGCCTTCGGACTGACCGAGCCGGACGGCGGCAGCGACGCGGGGGCCACGCGTACGACGGCCCGCCTCGACCCGGACACCGACGAGTGGGTCATCAACGGCACCAAGTGCTTCATCACCAACTCCGGCACCGACATCACGGGCCTGGTCACCGTCACCGCAGTCACCGGGCGCAAGCCCGACGGCAAGCCGCTGATCTCCTCGATCATCGTCCCCTCGGGCACACCGGGCTTCACGGTCGCGGCGCCGTACTCGAAGGTCGGCTGGAACGCCTCCGACACCCGTGAGCTGTCCTTCTCCGACGTCCGGGTCCCGGCGGCGAACCTGCTGGGCGAACAGGGCCGTGGCTACGCCCAGTTCCTGCGGATCCTCGACGAGGGCCGGATCGCCATCGCGGCCCTCGCGACCGGGCTCGCGCAGGGCTGTGTGGACGAGTCGGTGAAGTACGCGAAGGAGCGGCAGGCCTTCGGGAAGCCCATCGGCGCCAACCAGGCGATCCAGTTCAAGATCGCCGACATGGAGATGAAGGCCCACACGGCCCGCCTCGCCTGGCGGGACGCGGCCTCGCGCCTGGTCTTGGGCGAACCCTTCAAGAAGGAGGCGGCCCTCGCCAAGCTGTACTCCTCCACGATCGCCGTGGACAACGCCCGCGACGCGACGCAGATCCACGGCGGCTACGGCTTCATGAACGAGTACCCGGTGGCCCGAATGTGGCGCGACTCCAAGATCCTGGAGATCGGCGAGGGCACGAGCGAGGTCCAACGGATGCTGATCGCCCGGGAGTTGGGGCTGGCGGGTTAAACCACAGCTCACAGGGCACGCACAGTCTCGACGGGGCGGCGCCCCCGCCCGCTGGACATTCGGTGAGGTTAGGCTAACCTACCTTCGAACTTGTCCGGCGGGCGCTTCGCCCCGTTCGAAAGCAGCCACACATGTCCCACGCAAGAGTCGCCCACCTCACCCGCCGCGGCATCCTCGCCGCGGGTGGCGCCCTCGGCCTCGGTGCCGTGCTCGCAGCCTGCGGAGACGACGACTCCAGCAGCGAGGGCTCTGGCAAGGAGACCACGGCCGCGAAGTCCGGGGCGTGGACCTTCAAGGACGACCGCGGCACGACCGTCAAGCTCGACAAGGTCCCCACGAAGATCGTCGCCTTCACCGGTGTCGCCGCCGCGCTGTACGACTACGGCATCGAGGTCAAGGGCGTCTTCGGCCCCACCAAGACCAAGGACGGCAAGGCCGACGTCCAGGCCGGCGACATGGACGTCAGCAAGCTGACGGTCTTCGGCAACGTCTGGGACCAGTTCAACGTCGAGGAGTACGCGGCCTTCGCGCCCGAGGTCCTCATCACCACGATGTTCGACAGCGCCGGCACGCTCTGGTACGTCCCGGCGGCCTCCGCGTCCAAGATCGCCAAGCTGGCGCCGAGCGTCGGCATTTCCGTGTACGACCGTCAGATCACCGCGCCCCTCCAGCGGGTGTGGGAGCTGGCCGAGTCCCTCGGCGCGGACATGACGGCGACGAAGGTCACCGACGCGAAGAAGCGGTTCGAGTCGGCGTCGGAGCGGTTGCGTGCCGCGACCAAGGCCCACCCCGACATCAAGGTGCTCGCCGGGTCCGCCGCGCAGGACGTCTTCTACGTCTCCGGGTCCAACCTCTCCATCGACCTCGAGTACTTCAAGGCGCTCGGTGTGAACTTCGTGGAGCCGTCGGCGTCCGTACTGAAGGCTTCCGGCGGTTGGTACGAGTCGCTGAGCTGGGAGAACGTCGACAAGTACAAGGCCGACATCATCATGATGGACGACCGTTCGGCGACGATCCAGCCGGCCGACATCACCGAGGCGACGTGGAAGAAACTGCCTGCGGTGGCGGCGGGGCAGGTCATCTCGCGGTCGCCCGAGCCGATTCTGTCGTACGACAAGTGCGTGGCGATGGTGGAGAACCTCGCGAAGGCTATTGAGACCGCGAAGAAGGTCAGTTAGCCGGTCGGGGGTGCGTGGTCGGCCGCGGGTACGTCGTGGCTGGTCGCGCAGTTCCCCGCGCCCCCAGGTAAGTGAACCTGACGTCGATTCAGGAGTTACCCCGTGACTACGGCCGTAGCCGCCCCGTTCCGTTTCTTCTCACTCCAGGTCGTGCGGACGAGGCGGCTTGGTCCGTCTCTCGTTCGGGTCACCTTCACCGGGGAGGACTTGGCGTACTTCTTCTCCGACGGACACGACCAGTCCCTCTCCCTCTTCCTCCCCGCCGAAGGGCGGACCGAGCCCGGGGTTCCCGTCGAGCTCGGGGACGGGTGGTGGCAGGCCTGGCGGGAGCAGCCGGATGATGTGCGGGCCGTGATGCGGTCGTACACGCTGCGGAGCCTGCGCCGGAACCCCGACGAGGTCGACATCGACTTCGTGCTGCACGAGCCGGCCGGACCCGCCTCCCGGTGGGCCGCGCGCGCCTGCGCGGGCGACCGGGTCCAGCTGCTCGGGCCCGCGATCGCCGACAACCGGGCCATCCGGTTCCGGCCGCCCGCCGACACCGATCTGGTGCTGCTGTGGGGTGACGAGACCGCGCTTCCCGCCGTCTCCGCGATCCTCGAAGCCCTGCCCGCCGGGCAGCGCGCCCGGGTCTGGCTGGAGGTGCACGACGCCGGGGACATCCAGGACCTGGCGACCGACGCGGACGCCGAGATCACCTGGCTCGTCGGGGAGAAGGCATCCGACAGCCTCCGGGAGGCCCAACTCCCGCCTGCCGAGCGGCCGTACGTCTGGATCGCCGGCGAGTCCGGGTGTGTGAAGGAGCTGCGCCGGCATTTCGTGCGGGAGCGCGGGATCGACCGGCGGCTGGTCACCTTCGTGGGCTACTGGCGTCTCGGCATGACCGAGGAGCAGCTGAGGGCTGCCGAATAACTCCCCCCGACGTGACGGCAGTCACGAGTGAGGTGCGTTTCCCTCCAGTTAACTTAGGTTAGGCTTACCTAAGTTGAAGCCGGGGTTCCGCCCCGCTCCTACCTCGTCCCGCACGGACTGTCCCCACCGGAGGACCCCAGCATGCGCTCGCACCTGCTCAATGACACGACCGCGGAGACGTACCGACGCTCCGTGACCGAGGGAATCGAGCGGGTGGCGGCCAAACTCGCCACCACCTCCCGTCCGTTCACCGGCGTCACCGTCGACGCCCTCTCCCCCCGCATCGACGAGATCGACCTCGACAAGCCCCTGCTGGACACCACGGCGGTGCTCGACGAGCTGGAGGACGTCTACCTCCGGGACGCGATCTACTTCCACCACCCCCGCTACCTCGCCCACCTCAACTGCCCGGTCGTCATCCCGGCCGTGCTCGGCGAGGCGATCCTCTCCGCCGTCAACTCCTCCCTGGACACCTGGGACCAGTCGGCCGGCGGCACCCTCATCGAGCGCAAACTGATCGACTGGACGACCGCGCGCATCGGGCTGGGTCCGGGCGCCGACGGCGTGTTCACCTCGGGCGGGACGCAGTCCAACCTCCAGGCACTGCTGCTGGCCCGTGAGGAGGCCAAGACCGACAGCCTGTCCGAACTGCGTATCTTCGCCTCCGAGGTCAGCCACTTCAGCGTGAAGAAGTCCGCCAAACTCCTCGGCCTGGGCGCCGATTCGGTCGTCTCCATCCCCGTGGGCACCGACAAGCGGATGCAGACCGTCGCCCTCGCCCGGGAGCTGGAGCGCTGCAAGCAGGACGGCCTGGTCCCCATGGCCGTCGTCGCCACCGCCGGCACCACCGACTTCGGCTCCATCGACCCGCTGCCCGAGATCGCCGAGCTGTGCGAGCAGTACGGCACCTGGATGCACGTCGACGCGGCCTACGGCTGCGGCCTGCTCGCCTCCCTGAAGTACCGGGACCGCATCGACGGCATCGAGCGCGCCGACTCGGTCACCGTGGACTACCACAAGTCCTTCTTCCAGCCGGTGAGTTCGTCCGCCGTGCTGGTCCGCGACGCGGCCACGCTGCGGCACGCCACCTACCACGCGGAGTACCTGAACCCGCGCCGCATGGTGCAGGAACGTATTCCCAACCAGGTGGACAAGTCCCTGCAGACCACCCGCCGCTTCGACGCACTCAAGCTGTGGATGACCCTGCGTGTGATGGGCGCCGACGGCATCGGGCAGCTCTTCGACGAGGTCGTCGACCTGACCGCCGAGGGCTGGAAGCTGCTCGCCGCCGACCCGCGCTTCGACGTGGTCGTCGAGCCCTCGCTCTCCACGCTCGTCTTCCGCTACATCCCGGCCTCCGTCACCGACCCGGCCGAGATCGACCGCGCCAACCTGTACGCCCGCAAGGCGCTGTTCGCCTCCGGCGACGCGGTGGTCGCGGGCACCAAGGTGGGCGGCCGCCACTACCTGAAGTTCACCCTGCTCAACCCCGAGACGACGGTCGAGGACATGTCCGTCGTCCTCGACCTGATCGCCGGCCACGCCGAGCAGTACCTGGGAGAGTCCCTTGACCGCGCGTCCTGAAGTCCCGAACAAGACCTACGATTTCGTGGGGATCGGGCTCGGCCCGTTCAACCTCGGCCTCGCCTGCCTCACCGAGCCCGTCGACGAACTCGACGGCGTCTTCCTGGACTCGAAGCCCGACTTCGAGTGGCACGCCGGCATGTTCCTGGACGGCGCCCACCTCCAGACCCCGTTCATGTCGGACCTGGTCACCCTGGCCGATCCGACCTCGCCGTACTCCTTCCTCAACTACCTGAAGGAGAAGGGCCGGCTGTACTCGTTCTACATCCGCGAGAACTTCTATCCGCTGCGGGTGGAGTACGACGACTACTGCCGCTGGGCCGCGAACAAGCTGAGCAACGTCCGCTTCAGCACGACGGTCACCGAGGTGACGTACGAGGACGAGCTGTACGTCGTGAAGACCGAGGCCGGCGAGGTCTTCCGCGCCCGCCGCCTGGTCCTCGGCACCGGCACCTCCCCGCACTACCCGCAGGCCGTGCGCGGCCTGGGCGGCGACTTCTTCCACAACTCCCGCTACGTGCAGCACAAGGCGGAGCTCCAGAAGAAGGAGTCGATCACGATCGTCGGCTCAGGTCAGTCCGCCGCCGAGATCTACTACGACCTCCTCAGCGAGATCGACGTCCACGGCTACCGGCTGAACTGGGTGACCCGCTCCCCGCGCTTCTTCCCGCTCGAATACACCAAGCTCACGCTGGAGATGACCTCCCCGGAGTACATCGACTACTACCGCGAGCTCCCCGAGGCCACCCGCTACCGGCTCACCGCCGAGCAGAAGGGCCTGTTCAAGGGGATCGACGGCGACCTGATCAACGAGATCTTCGACCTGCTCTACCAGAAGAACCTCGGCGGCCCGGTCCCCACCCGGCTGCTCACCAACTCCTCGCTGAACAGCGCGCGGTACGAGAACGGCACGTACACGCTCGGCTTCCGCCAGGAGGAGCAGGGGAAGGACTTCGAGCTGGAGACCCAGGGCCTGGTCCTCGCAACCGGCTACAAGTACGCCGAGCCGGAGTTCCTCACCCCGGTCAGGGACCGCCTGGTCTACGACTCCCACGGCAACTTCGACGTGTCCCGCACCTACGCGATCGACGTGACGGGCAGAGGCGTCTTCCTGCAGAACGCCGGTGTCCACACCCACAGCATCACCAGCCCCGACCTGGGCATGGGTGCCTACCGCAACAGCTGCATCATCCGAGAGCTGCTCGGCACCGAGTACTACCCGGTCGAGAAGACGATCGCGTTCCAGGAGTTTTCCGTATGACCCCCTTCACCTTCCGCCCCCTCGACCCCCTGAGGGACGCCGAGTTGCTGCACGGGTGGGTCACCCACCCGAAGGCCGCGTTCTGGATGATGCAGGACGCCACGCTGGTCGACGTCGAGCGCGCCTACATGGACATCGCGGCCGACGAGTACCACCACGCGCTGCTCGGCCTCGACGAGGACGGCGTCCCGGCCTTCCTGATGGAGAAGTACGACCCCGCGTACCGGGAGCTGGTCGGCCTGTACGACCCGCAGCCCGGCGATGTCGGCATGCACTTCCTCACCCCGGCGACCGACACGCCCGTCCACGGCTTCACCCGGTCCGTGATCACCGCCGTGATGGCCCACCTCTTCGAGGACCCGGCCGTCCGGCGCGTGGTCGTGGAGCCGGACGTCTCCAACAAGGCCGTCCACGCCCTGAACGAAGCGGTCGGGTTCGTGCCCGAGCGCGAGATCCAGAAGCCGGAGAAGAAGGCCCTGCTGAGCTTCTGCACACGGGAGCAGTTCCTGGCAGCAATGGGGGTGGCCGCATGAGCCTCGCCGACGCCGTGGCCCACCTCTCCCCCGAGCGCTGGGAGACGGCCAACCGCCTGCTGATCCGCAAGGGCCTCGCCGAGTTCGCGCACGAGCGGCTGATCGAGCCCGAGGAGAGCGACAAGGACCAGTACGTCGTCCGCAGCGACGACGGCAAGACCCGCTACGACTTCACGGCCGTACGCCGCGCCCTCGACCACTGGCAGGTCGACGCCGACTCCATCACCCGGCACCGCGACGGCGCCGAACTCCCGCTCGCCGCCCTGGACTTCTTCATCGAGCTGAAGAACACCCTCGGCCTGAGCGAGGAGATCCTGCCGGTCTACCTGGAGGAGATCTCCTCCACCCTCTCCGGCACCTGCTACAAGCTCACCAAGCCCCAGGTCACGGTCGCCGAGCTCGCGAAAAGCGGCTTCCAGGACATCGAGACCGGAATGACCGAGGGCCACCCCTGCTTCGTCGCCAACAACGGCCGGCTCGGCTTCGGGATCCACGAGTACCTCTCGTACGCCCCCGAGACCGCGAGCCCGGTCCGCCTGGTCTGGCTCGCCGCCCACCGCTCACGCGCCGCGTTCACGGCCGGGGTCGGCATCGAGTACGAGTCGTTCGTACGGCAGGAGCTGGGCGAGGAGACCGTCGAGCGCTTCCACGGCGTCCTGCGCGCCAAGGGTCTCGACCCGGCCGACTACCTCCTCATCCCCGTCCACCCCTGGCAGTGGTGGAACAAGCTCAGCGTCACCTTCGCCGCCGAGGTCGCCCGAGGGCTGCTGGTCTGCCTGGGTGAGGGCGACGACGAGTACCTGGCCCAGCAGTCCATCCGGACCTTCTTCAACACGTCCCACCCCGAGAAGCACTACGTGAAGACGGCCCTGTCCGTCCTCAACATGGGCTTCATGCGCGGGCTTTCGGCCGCGTACATGGAGGCGACCCCGGCCATCAACGACTGGCTCGCCGGACTCATCGACGGCGACCCGGTGCTCAAGTCCACCGGCCTGTCGATCATCCGCGAGCGGGCCGCCGTGGGCTACCGGCACCTGGAGTACGAGGCCGCCACCGACCGCTACTCGCCGTACCGCAAGATGCTGGCCGCACTGTGGCGCGAGAGCCCGGTCCCCTCCCTCCAGGACGGCGAGTCCCTCGCCACCATGGCCGCCCTTGTCCATGTCGACCACGAGGGCCGGTCCTTCGCGGGCGCGCTCATCGAGCAGTCGGGCCTCACCCCGACGGACTGGCTGCGCCGCTACCTGAAGGCGTACTACACCCCGCTCCTGCACAGCTTCTACGCCTATGACCTGGTGTTCATGCCGCACGGCGAGAACGTCATCCTGGTCCTGAAGGACGGCGTGGTCGAGCGGGCGGTCTACAAGGACATCGCCGAGGAGATCGCCGTCATGGACCCGGACGCGGTGCTGCCGCCGACGGTCGAGCGGCTGCGCGTGGAGGTCCCCGAGGACACGAAGCTGCTGTCGATCTTCACGGATGTCTTCGACTGCTTCTTCCGCTTCCTCGCCGCGAACCTCGCCACCGAGGGAATCCTGGAGGAGGACGACTTCTGGCGCACGGTCGCGGAGGTCACCCGCGACTACCAGCACTCGGTGCCCGAACTCGCCGACAAGTTCAAGCAGTACGACATGTTCGCGCCCGAGTTCGCGCTGTCCTGCCTCAACCGGCTCCAGCTGCGCAACAACAGGCAGATGGTGGACCTGTCCGACCCGTCGGGCGCACTCCAGCTGGTCGGCACCCTGAACAACCCCATCGCGGGCCTGTAGGCACGGCCCCAAGTACCAGGCGGGTCCCGGGAGTACGGTCCTCCCGGGACCCGCCTCTCTGCGCCAGAATTTCCCCATGGCGGAAATCCTCCAGAAGGACGGCACATGGGTCTTCGACGGCGACGCTCTGCGGCTGACACCCGGAAGAGACAAGAACGTCGGCCTGCTCCGCAAGACGCTCGGTGAACTCGTCGTCCCACTCGGCGCGTTGGCGGGCATCTCCTTCGAACAGGGCAAGAAGAGCGGCCGGTTGAGGCTACGGCTGCGCGACGGCGCCGACCCCCTGCTGCACGCGACCGGCGGCCGGCTGTCCGAACCGCACGACCCCTACCAGCTGACCGTGGAGTCGGACCGCTACGGCGTCGCCGAGTACTTCGTGGACGAGGTCAGGAACGCCCTGCTCCTGGACCAGGTCCCCACCGACCCCGTGGACGGATACCTGCTCCCGGGTCCCGCCGTCCCCCTCGCGGTGTCGGCCGGCGACGGCACCGCCGCCTTCGACGGTGAGCACATCCGGCTGGAGTGGAACTGGAAGACCGAGGACGCCAAGGCCTCCGCCGGCGCCCGCACCCTCGCCGTCGCCGACGTCGTCGCCGTGGAGTGGCAGCCCGCGGCCGGCCTGGAGAACGGCCACCTGCGCTTCACCGTGCGGCACGCCCCGACCAAGGCCCCGCCGAAGTACGACCCCAACGCGGTGGAGCTGTGGGGCTTCAAGAAGGACCCGCTGATGGCGTTGGTCGCGGCGGCGGTCCAGGCGAGGCTTCCGCACCCGGCCCGGGCCGCCGCCGTCGACGTACCCACGAAGAAGGACCTGCGACCGGAAACGCCTTCTCCTCCGGTCGCTCCCGCCGAGGACGGCCACGACGCCCTCCTGCGCCGGCTGCGCGAGCTCGGTGAGCTGCACCGCACGGGTGTCCTGACGGACGAGGAGTTCACGATGGCCAAGCAGGCGATCCTCAAGCGGATGCTGCATCATCCCGGGGGATAACCCCCGGACCCCCAGCAGAAGACCGGTTACTTCGCCTTGCGCGCCACCGTGAAGTGGTCGATGCGGTCACCGGTCTCGGCGATGCCCGACACCTTCAGCCTGGCGTAGTGGCCGCGCGGCGCGGGCTCCACGTCCACGCGCAGGAAGGAGTAGTTGAGGTAGCGCACCCGGGACCAGGCGACGGTCTCGTTGACCTTGCCGTCCTTGGTGTTGACGAAGGAGGCCACGGAGTCGACCTCGTTCAGGTGCCCCTCGTAGGAGTCCGGGGCGGAGAACGCGTACAGGCTGCGGCCCGCGGCGCCCGCCGTGACGTAGACGACGCCCTCGGTCTCGGGGTAGGCCGTCTCGCCGATCGGGAGCTTCTTGACGACCTTGTCGCCCTTGATGACGTCGGTGCGCTCGTACTGGTGGTTGTGGCCGTTGATGACCAGGTCCACCGTGTACTTCTCGAACAGCGGCACCCACTCCTGTCGCACGCCCCCCTCCGAGGCGTGCGCCGTGGAGG
Organism: Streptomyces sp. NPDC048420; assembly: GCF_040651535.1. Classification (NCBI taxonomy): domain Bacteria; kingdom Bacillati; phylum Actinomycetota; class Actinomycetes; order Kitasatosporales; family Streptomycetaceae; genus Streptomyces; species Streptomyces sp. NPDC048420. The sequence goes on along the minus strand of NZ_JBEZKG010000018.1, from coordinate 118,583 downwards.
TGCAGTACGCGCAGTGGTGGAAGAACACCACGATGAAGTCGATGTCCTTCGAGGCGCGGTACTTCTTCAGCTGCCCCTCGAACCATGTGGTCTGGGTGCCGCCGGAGATGCCGAGGTTGGCCGGGATCTCGAAGGAGACGTCGTTCGGGTCCAGCGAGATGATCGCCGTGTTGCCGTGGACGAAGGAGTACACGCCCGGCAGGTGCGCCTTGTCCGGCCCGTTGTCGGGGAGCGTGAAGCGGGCCTCCTCGCCGCCGTAGCCGTTGGGCGAGTACCAGGCCTCCATGTCGTGGTTGCCGAAACTCACCATCCACGGCACGGACTTGGCGACCGACTCGGTCTGGGCGAGGAACTGGTCCCAGGTGCGCGAGTCGAAGACCGTGTCGGAGGTCTTGCCCTGGCCGGCCGGGTCCGCGTAGGCGATGTCGCCCGCGTGCAGGTGGAAGGACGGGTTCTGGCCGAGGATCAGGCTGTCGTTGGCGAGCGCGTGGTAGCTGACACCCTGGTCACCGAAGGCCGTGAAGGTGAAGGGCTCCTTGCGGGAGGGCGCGGTGGTGAAGGTTCCGAGGGTGCCAAGCAGATGCGCCTCGGCCGGGTCGAAGCCCTGGTGGCCGACGCCGTAGTAGTACGTCCGGCCCGGCCGCAGGTGGGTCAGCTTGGCGTGGACGTAGTACTGGGTGTGGTCGCCGCTCGCGCCGACACCGGCCGGCGTGTACAGGCTGCGTACCTCGGCCTCGATCTTGTGCGAGAGGTCCCAGGGGTGGGCGCCGATGCGGACGAAGGGGTTCTTGACCGCGACCGGGACCTGCCACGAGATGGTCATCTCGGTGCTGGCGTCGGTGCCGAAGGCGAGGTGGCGCCCGAAGGGGGCGACCAGGGAGCCGTCGACGGTGGTGGCGGAGGCGAAGGTCTGGGTGGGGGTGGCGGCCTGGGCGACGGCGCCCGGGACGAACGCGCCCCCTGCGACGGCGCCCAGCGTGACGGCGCCGCCCCTGATCATGTTGCGCCGCGAGAATCTGGCGCGCAGGTACTCGTGCTGCTCGGCCATGCTCATGCGCTCGGCGAGCTGGTCCGGTACTCCCATGCGAGGAATGTCCATGGCGTCTGAAACTCGTCCCCTTGGGCGACGTCCCGCAGGACGCCGTATGGACAGTCCGCGAACAGGGACTCATGAGAGATTCAATGTTCGCCCAAGGCTTTCTAACAGGCCTCTGCCCGATATCGGGCAGATTTCTTGCGAAACCCGCCGACATCCCTCAGGATCTACCGGGTGCACGACGAACTCGTTGATCATCTGACGCGGTCCACGCCCCTGAGCCGGGGCGAGGCGCTGCGGGTGATCCAGGACGTGCTCGCCTACTTCGACGAGACGACCGTGGAGTTCGTCCGTCGCCGCCACCGCGAACTGCAGGCGCAGGGCCTGGTCAACGCGGAGATCTTCGGACGGATCGAGGCGGACCTGAAATACCGGGCGGTGGCACCGCCGGAGCTTACGCTCAGGCAGTTGCGCCGCATTGTCTATGGCTGAGGGAAATCACCTGTATGTGCGGAATTGTCGGATACATCGGGAAGCGTGACGTCGCCCCGCTGCTCCTGGAGGGCTTGCAGCGCCTGGAGTACCGCGGCTACGACTCGGCCGGCCTCGTCGTCACCTCACCGAAGACGGCGGGCCTGAAGATGGTCAAGGCCAAGGGCCGGGTACGCGACCTGGAGGCCAAGGTCCCGGCCCGCTTCAAGGGCACGACCGGCATCGCCCACACCCGCTGGGCCACCCACGGCGCCCCCTCCGACGTCAACGCCCACCCGCACATGTCGGCCGACCTCAAGGTCGCCGTCGTCCACAACGGCATCATCGACAACGCCTCCGACCTGCGGCGCAAGCTGGAGGCGGACGGCGTCGAGTTCCTCTCCGAGACCGACACCGAGGTCCTCGTCCACCTCATCGCGCGCTCCCAGGCGGAGAAGCTGGAGGACAAGGTCCGCGACACCCTGCGGGTGATCGAGGGCACCTACGGCATCGCCGTGATGCACGCCGACTTCAGCGACCGCATCGTGGTGGCCCGCAACGGCTCCCCGGTGGTCCTCGGCATCGGCGAGAAGGAGATGTTCGTCGCCTCGGACATCGCCGCGCTGGTCGCCCACACGCGGCAGATAGTGACGCTGGACGACGGCGAGATGGCCACCCTCAAAGCCGACGACTTCCGCACCTACACGACAGAGGGCACCCGTACGACGGCCGAGCCCACCACCGTCGAGTGGGAGGCCGCCTCCTACGACATGGGCGGCCACGACACCTACATGCACAAGGAGATCCACGAGCAGGCCGACGCCGTGGACCGCGTGCTGCGCGGCCGCATCGACGACCGCTTCTCGACGGTGCATCTGGGCGGACTGAACCTGGACGCCCGGGAGGCCCGCCAGATCCGCCGGGTGAAGATCCTCGGCTGCGGCACCTCGTACCACGCGGGCATGATCGGCGCCCAGATGATCGAGGAGCTGGCCCGCATCCCCGCGGACGCCGAGCCCGCCTCCGAGTTCCGCTACCGCAACGCGGTGGTCGACCCCGACACCCTGTACGTGGCGGTCTCCCAGTCGGGCGAGACGTACGACGTCCTCGCCGCCGTCCAGGAGCTGAAGCGCAAGGGCGCGCGGGTCTTCGGTGTGGTGAACGTGGTCGGCTCGGCGATCGCCCGCGAGGCGGACGCCGGCATCTACGTCCACGCCGGCCCGGAGGTCTGCGTGGTCTCCACGAAGTGCTTCACCAACACCACGGTGGCCTTCGCGCTGCTGGCCCTGCACCTGGGCCGCACCCGGGACCTCTCGGTCCGCGACGGCAAGCGGATCATCGAGGGTCTGCGCAGGCTCCCGGCCCAGATCACCGAGATCCTGGACCAGGAGGAGGAGATCAAGAAGCTGGCCGAGCAGTTCGCCGAGGCCCGCTCAATGCTCTTCATCGGCCGCGTCCGGGGTTACCCGGTGGCCCGCGAGGCCTCCCTGAAGCTCAAGGAGGTCTCCTACATCCACGCCGAGGCCTACCCCGCCTCCGAGCTCAAGCACGGCCCCCTGGCTCTGATCGAACCCGCCCTCCCCACGGTCGCGATCGTCCCCGACGACGACCTCCTGGAGAAGAACCGCGCCGCCCTGGAGGAGATCAAGGCCCGCAGCGGCAGGATCCTCGCGGTCGCCCACCAGCACCAGGAAAAGGCCGACGAGACGATCGTGGTCCCCAAGAACGAGGACGAACTCGACCCCATCCTGATGGGCATCCCCCTCCAACTCCTCGCCTACCACACGGCTTTGGCCCTGGGCAGGGACATCGACAAGCCGCGGAACCTGGCGAAGTCGGTCACCGTCGAGTAGCGGGTCCTCGCAGGACGGACCCCCATGTGACGCCACCGCTCACAGGGGGTCCGTTCGATGCGCCGGGGCCGCCCAATACCCCAGCGCGGGCTGCCACTTGGCCGGTGACCGTCACGCCCCGGCAGGCAGCCTGTCGGTGACCGCTATATGCCCTTCACAAGGGCATAAACACCTCTACGCGCGGGTAGGTTCGCTCATTCCGCCAGCGCGGAAGGGGAGTTACGGGATGACGATGACGGGCCGCTTCGCCCGCTTGGCGAGCCGCCCCGCGACGGAGCCGAAGATGCGCCCCACGATGCCGTGGGTGGAGCCGACGACGATCGCGTCCGCCTCGTACTCCCGCCCGACCTCTTCGAGTTCGTGGCAGATGTCCCCGCCGCGCTCGACGAGGATCCAGGGCACCTCGGCCAGATAGTCCGCACAGGCGAGCTCCATGCCGAGCACCTCGGTGCGGTGGTCCGGCACGTCGACGAAGACCGGTGGCTCACAGCCGGCCCACACGGTGGTGGGCAGCCGGTTGGCGACGTGGACGATGATCAGGCCCGAGCCGGAGCGATGGGCCATGCCGATCGCGTACGCGAGGGCGCGCTCGCTGGATGTGGAGCCGTCGAACCCGACGACGACGCCGTGCTTGAAGGCGGGGTCGCAGGAGTGGCGTGGCTCTTCCGCCGCCAGGGGCTCGGCCGCCGTGGGGTCGGCGACGGGCCGCTTGCGGTCCGCTGGTTCGAAGAATTCGTGACCGGCCATGGCTGTCTCGGCGTCGTGATCCTTATACGGGAGGGATGACAGTGTGCGGCGGAGCTGTGTCCGGGAATGGTCTTCCCACGCCCATACCCCCAAGGGTACGGCGGCACGCCTCCTTAGCCCAGATCCCGCCCACGTCCTGTGGGGGTTCCAGGGAGCATGCACGAGGGGGCGCCCGTAACGCAATGGTTGCTGCGCTGTACAGGCGGTTTGCACAGGATTCACGCGCCCGGTCTTGCACCCGCCGACGCCCGCACCCACCGGACGGCCCCTCGGCACAGTGACCGACGGGTCGAACAGGCGTTGAACCCCGCGAGCCACGCCACGGGGAGACGCCACAGGGAGCACACGATGACCGGACACCGACCGCCCTCCGGGGACTCCGCCACGGACGTGGTCCGCTGGGCGGCCTTCAGCTGCGTCCTCGTCCCCGTGGTCCTCGTCGTGTACGGCACCTCGCTGGCCGGCGCCACGGGCACCGCCCTCGGTCTCGCCGCCGTCACGGCCGTCTGCCGTATCCTCCTGCGCCAGTCGGAGCGCGGCGCGGCCGGCCTGCGCGCGGAGGAACGGGCGCCCCGTCACGGCCGCCGCCACAGGACCGGAACCGGGGGCCGTCGAGGCGGTCGTCACACCGGGGGAAACACACCGGTCGGCTGACCGGTTTCCATGCACCCGGCCGATTCTTTTCAGCCAACTTCCGCCTTGGGCGTGTCCCTTGACCCGACCACCCCCCAACCCCCGTTCCACCTGCACGGACAGGGTCTACGAGGCCCTGCGCACCCTACGTGGATTAGCCACTGCCACAAGGCGCACTTCCCTGCACGGCCCACGAGTGCAACGCTTCGTGATCGAATGCTTTACGCCAAGTTGCCAAGTCGACAATGTGCCGGATGACGAACTGGTCACGCCGACACCACGGGACACAGTAGATTCGATCTTGACGTCTTACGGCGGGGGACTCGTGCAGGACCGAGGGGAAACGTGCTGGAGCGACATGCCCGACAAGTTAGGGGCGCCGCGACCACCGAGGGGGGCTTAGCAGTATGAGCCACGACTCCACTGCCGCGCCGGAAGCCGCGGCCCGGAAGCTTTCCGGGCGACGCCGCAAGGAGATCGTCGCGGTGCTGCTGTTCAGCGGCGGCCCCATCTTCGAAAGTTCCATACCGCTGTCGGTGTTCGGGATTGACCGCCAGGACGCCGGCGTGCCGCGCTACCGATTGCTGGTGTGCGGCGGCGAAGAAGGCCCACTGCGGACCACAGGGGGCCTGGAACTCACCGCGCCGCATGGCCTGGAAGCGATCTCACGCGCGGGCACGGTCGTCGTGCCGGCCTGGCGCTCGATCACTTCTCCGCCACCGGAGGAGGCGCTGGACGCACTGCGCCGGGCGCATGAGGAGGGTGCCCGCATCGTGGGCCTGTGCACCGGCGCCTTCGTGCTGGCCGCCGCGGGCCTGCTGGACGGCCGCCCCGCGACGACCCACTGGATGTACGCGCCGACGCTGGCCAAGCGCTATCCGTCGGTTCACGTGGATCCACGTGAACTCTTCGTGGACGACGGCGACGTACTGACCTCGGCCGGTACCGCGGCCGGAATCGACCTCTGCCTCCACATCGTGCGGACGGACCACGGCAACGAGGCGGCCGGCGCGCTGGCCCGCCGTCTGGTGGTCCCGCCGCGCCGCTCGGGCGGTCAGGAGCGCTACCTCGACAGGTCTTTACCAGAGGAGATCGGCGCCGACCCGCTCGCCGAGGTCGTCGCCTGGGCGCTGGAGCACCTCCACGAACAGTTCGACGTGGAGACGCTGGCGGCGCGGGCGTACATGAGCCGTCGTACGTTCGACCGCCGGTTCCGCTCGCTGACGGGCTCGGCCCCGCTGCAGTGGCTGATCACCCAGCGGGTGCTGCAGGCGCAGCGGCTCCTGGAGACGTCGGACTACTCGGTGGACGAGGTCGCGGGGCGTTGCGGCTTCCGTTCGCCGGTGGCGCTGCGCGGGCACTTCCGGCGGCAGCTGGGCTCGTCCCCGGCCGCCTACCGGGCCGCGTACCGGGCCCGGCGCCCGCAGAGCGAGAAGCCGGTGGACAGCGACGGTCCGCTGGGGGGTCCTTCGGGTCCCGCGCCCAGCGCGCCCGTACCGCTGCACCCGGAGAGCGGTCCGGTGCCGCTGCAGACCCGGCGCACCCCGGCCCCGGTGGGTCCGCCCTCGGACAACGGCCGCGAGCTGTACGCCACCGGGCGGGCGAGTGTGCCGGGGCAGCGCAGCGGAGCATGACGTCCTGACGCCGGGCGGGCGCACGACGTGGCCCGCCCGGTGTTCCGGGTGCCCGGCGCCGACGCGGGGCACCCCAAAAACGGACGTCACCCGTAGGGTGTTCGCATGAACGATCGCATGGTGTGGATCGACTGCGAGATGACCGGCCTCTCGCTGTCCGACGACGCGCTCATCGAGGTTGCCGCCCTCGTCACCGACTCCGAGCTCAACGTGCTCGGCGACGGTGTGGACATCGTCATCCGCCCGCCGGACCGGGCGTTGGAGACGATGCCGGAGGTGGTGCGTCAGATGCACACCGCGTCCGGACTGCTCGACGAGCTGTCCGCCGGCACGACCCTCGCCGACGCCGAGGCGCAGGTCCTCGCCTACGTCCGCGAGCACGTCAAGGAACCGGGCAAGGCCCCTCTGTGCGGCAACTCCGTGGGCACCGACCGCGGCTTCCTGCTCCGGGACATGCCCACCCTGGAGGACTACCTCCACTACCGGATCGTGGACGTCAGCTCCGTCAAGGAGCTCGCCCGGCGCTGGTACCCGCGGGCCTACTTCAACAGCCCGGAGAAGAACGGCAACCACCGCGCCCTGGCCGACATCCGCGAGTCCATCGCGGAACTCCGCTACTACCGCGAGGCGATCTTCGTCCCGCAGCCCGGGCCCGACTCCGACACCGCGAAGTCGATCGCCGCGAAGCACGTCCTGCCCGCGGGATAAAGCCGGGCGCGAGCACCCCTTCAGACCCTGTACACTTTTTCTCGGCCGGTCGGGGAAATCCGAACAGCCGAACATGGTGGGTGTAGCTCAGCTGGTAGAGCACCTGGTTGTGGTCCAGGATGCCGCGGGTTCGAGTCCCGTCACTCACCCCAGTCACTTCAGCCGGTGGCCTCATCGAGGTCACCGGCTGAAGTCGTTTCAGAAGCCGGTCGCCCTGAGCCGGTTTCGGGCCGCCCGGTGCAAGGCCGTGAGCAGTCGGCTCCGGTCGTCGGCGCGGGTCGCCAGGACGACGTGGGCCGGGTCGACGCCCTCCAGCGCAACCGTGGTGAGGTCGGGGCGGAGGGCGCCCGGGCGGGGTGCGGCCATGATGGCCAGGGCCTGTCCGGAGGCCACGAGTTCGAACTTGTCCTCCAGGGCGGTGACCAGGGGACCGTCGGGTGCCGGACGGCCGTCGGGGCGCGGGTCGATGCGCCAGTACGCGTTCCAGTCCGGGTCGGTCACCCTGATCATCGGCTCGTCCGCGATGTCGTCGAGCGTGACGGACTCCCGGCCCGCCAGACGGTGGTCGAGCGGGAGCAGCAGCACCCGGGGCTCGTCGTAGAGGACCGTCACCTGGGCGCCGTCCGTCGGGAAGGGCAGCCGGGTCACCAGCGCATCCACCTTCCGTTCCGCCAGAGCCGTCCTGCGGTCGCCCCAGTCGACGTGCACGGTCAGTACGTCGGCGTCCGGGAACCGCTCGCGCAGCTCGCGCACCGCCGGGGTCACGATGATCCCCGCCGTGTAGCCGACGGTGATCCGGCTCGGCTCGGCGGCCGCCCTGGTGAGGCTCGCCGCCTGGGCCGCCGAGCGCAGCAGCGCCTTCGCCCGGGGCAGGAACACCTCCCCCGCCTCGGTGAGCCGGCTGCCCTGCGGGGTCCGCTCAAGGAGCCGCGCGCCCAGCTCCTGCTCAAGGCGGCGGATCTGCCGGCTCAGCGACGGCTGGGTGATGTGCAGCGCCTCGGCGGCCCGCCCGAAGTGCCGGTGCTCGGCGACGGCCGTGAAGTACCGGACCAGCCGGAGGTCGAGGTCGGTCATGTCCGAAGCGTACGCCCGGGTCTACCGCAGATGTTCAGACAAGAGCTCCTTACCTGCGGTGATGCCTGTTCCGTATTGCCTGATGCGAAACAGGCTTTGGACGGGCCCGGTCTCCCTTTCGCACGCTGAGGGCACTGGAAGCACCACTCGTCACCACGAAGGACCACCATGCGCGTATTCGTCACCGGCGCCTCCGGATTCATCGGTTCCGCCGTCACCCGTGAGCTCCTCGCCGCCGGCCACGAGGTGCTCGGCCTGGCCCGTTCGGACCGGTCGGCCGAGGCGGTGAAGGCCGCCGGAGCGGAAGTGCACCGCGGCGATCTGAACGACCTCGACAGTCTGCGCCGGGGTGCCGAGGCAGCCGACGGCGTCGCCCATCTGGCGTTCATCCACGACTTCACGAACCTGACCGTCTCCGGGGAGGCCGACCTGCGGGCGATAGAGGCCATGGGCGAGGTGCTCGACGGCACCGGGAAGCCCCTCGTCGTCACCTCCGGGCTGTTGACGGCGCCGGGGCAGGTCGCCACCGAGGACCAGCCGGCCGACCCGGCCTCCCCCGCCAAGCACCGGCACGCCTCGGAGTTCGCGACGCTCGCGCTGGCCGAGCGCGGGGTGCGCGCGTCGGTGCTGCGGCTGCCGCCGAGCGTGCACGGCGAGGGTGACTACGGCTTCGTGCCCATGTTCATCGACGCCGCGCGCGAGAAGGGCGTCTCGGCCATGGTGGGCGACGGCTCCAACCAGTGGGCGGCCGTCCATCGGCTCGACGCGGCCCGGCTGTTCCGGCTGACCCTGGAGGCGGCACCGGCGGGCGTACGGCTGCACGCGATCGGGGACGAGGGGGTGCCGTTCCACGAGATCGCCCAGACGATCGGGCGGGGGCTCGGCGTGCCGGTCGTGAACGTGGCCCCCGAGAAGGCGACGGACCGCTTCGGCTGGCTCGGCCGGTTCGCCTCCGTCGACATGCGGGCTTCCGCCGCGCTCACCCGCAAGCTGCTCGACTGGCGGCCGGAGCAGCCCGCGCTGATCCCGGACCTGGAGGCAGGGCACTACTTCAGGAAGGCCTGAGCCACTCGCCCACGACCCCGAGGGCCACCCGAGTCCGTCCGTTACGACGTCCCCCGCCACGCAGCCACCAACTCCCGTACGCCGCCGAACCGTTCGCCCGGCTCGGGATGCGTGGCCCGTTCCACGACCGCGAGCTGTGCCGCCGTACCGCGGAAGGCGTCCTCGTCGGGGCCGGCGTCCAGGTGGAGGCGGGCGGTGCGGCCGAGGACGTGGACGGTGGTGCGGATGTCGATCGTGGCGCCGCGCCGCCACTCCTCGGGGGCCATGAAGCGGGTAGAGCCCGGGAGACGGTCCTCGGTCAGGACGAAGGGGCCCGGGCGGTAGTCGTCGAGGTCGATCAGGCGGAGCTCGTGGGCGTCGAAGTCGTAGAGGAAGGCACCGTCGTAGAGGTCGACGGCGACCTGGCCGGCGGCCTCGACGGCGAGATGGGCGTCCAGGACGCGGTCCAGGGCATGGTGGACCCGGGTGAGGGGCAGGGCGCGGAAGCGGGCGCGGGCCCCGGGGTCGTAGAGGATCTCGCCCTGGTGCCACGGCATGACCGCGGCGGTGCGGCGGCGGCCCACGGTGATCCGGTGCAGCTGGGGCACGATCGCCGGGTGGCGGACCGTCCGGTGGAAGGCCCAGGCGCGGTCGAGGGAGCATTGGGCGCGGTCGGTGGTGGCCTCCTTCACGAACCAGCGGGTGCCGTCGGGGAGTCGGACTCCGTACGAGAGGCAGCCGGAGTCCTGTTCGCGGAAGGCACGGAACACCTCGCCGACGGTCCGCAGGTACGGCTCCGTCTCGGGGATCTCGTCAACGTCCAGCAGGGGATGGGCAGTCATGACCCTCACCAGAATCGGGCGTATTGTCTTGTATGGGCGGTTCCTGAGGTTGGGAGGTCCGTCATGCGGTCCCGACGGATGACCCGGGGGCGGCTGCTTACGTGGGTGATCCTTGCGTTCAACCTCTTGATGCTGCTGTGGCTCGTGGTCGCGCTCGCCGAGGCCCGCGAGGAGTGCGTCGGTGACCTGTGCCGAGACACCGACGAGCTGGACTCCCCGGTCAGCGCCTGGCTGGTGATCTTCATCTGGGTGACGGGGGCGGTGCTGCTGGGGGTGGCCTGGTTCGTCGGACACCACGACGAGAACCGGCCACGGCGGCACCCCCGGCCGCGGTGAGCCGGACCCGGCTCAGGACGACGTCCGCTCCACCAGTTCCGTGGCCAGCACCACCTGTCGGCGTTCCAGGCCACGGGAGACGGCCGGGCGCCGGTCGGCGATCTCCGAGAGGAGGAGGTCGATCATGCGGCGGCCCATCTCCTCGATGGGCTGGCGGACGCTGGTCAGGGGCGGGTCCATGTGGCGGGCTATGGCCGAGTCGTCGTAGCCGATCAGGGCCACGTCCGCCGGGATGCTCCGGCCCTCCTCGCGCAGTACCTGGCGGGCGCCCGCCGCCATCACGTCCGAGCCGGCGAAGACCGCGTCCAGGTCGGGGCGGCGGGCCAGCAGCTTGGTCATCGCCCGGCGGCCGCCCTCCTCCGTGAAGTCGCCGGGTTCGATCAGGCGCTCGTCCACCTCGTGGCCCGCGTCGAGCAGGGCGTCCCGGTAGCCGTCGACGCGGCGCTGGGCGCCGTATACGTCGAGGCGGCCGGTGATGTGGGCGATCGTGCGGCGGCCGCCGGCCAGCAGGTGCTCCACCGCCGAGCGGCCGCCGCCGTAGTTGTCGGAGTCCACCGAAGGGAGCGTCTCCCCGGCCGAGCGCGGACCGCTGATCACGGCCGGGATCTCCAGCTGGGCCAGCAGGTCGGGAAGCGGGTCGTCGGCGTGGACGGAGACCAGCAGGACGCCGTCGACGCGGTGCGCGGCCAGGTACTGGGCCAGTCGGCGCCGTTCGCGGTCGCTACCCGCGAAGATCAGCAGGAGCTGCATCTCGGTGTCCGAGATCTCCGCGCCGACGCCCTTGAGCATGTCCGAGAAGTACGGCTCCGCGAAGAACCGCGTCTCCGGTTCCGGTACGACCAGCGCGATGGCGTCGGTGCGGTTGGCGGCCAGGGCGCGGGCGGCCGTGTTCGGGACGTACCCGAGCTCCGCCACCGCCGCCTCGACCGCCGCGCGGGTGGCGTCGCTGACCCGGGGCGAGCCGTTGATCACCCGGGACACGGTCCCCCGGCCGACGCCGGCGCGCGCGGCGACCTCTTCGAGGGTGGGCCGGCCACCGCTCCGGCTCCGCGCTCCGTGGCTTGCCATGGGCTCCGCCTTCCCACCGTTGTCTGACGCTGGCCTGGAATTTAACAGTCCCGCCCAGGGACGCGACTGTCGCCGGGGCTACCTCTACCGTGCCCCGCTCAAACCTGATCGGCCTGCCCCTCAAACGCTGACAGCCTCGGTGGGCCTGTGACGGGCTGATAAGTCAGCCGCCCGCCGCTTGCGCGGCAAAGCTTGCGTTGCGGGCACCACTGGCGGTGATGCTTCGCCCGCGTTCAGCCGCCCCCGTCCGGGGCCGACAGGGGCCACTGACCGGGCCCCGCTTCGCCACAACTCCCACGCACGGGCGCGGATGTTGCGGGAGCCGTTCCGGTCCGCGTGATCAACGAATCCGCAGGACCGGCACGCGAACCAGGCCTGGGAGACCCGGTTCGCCTTGTCCACGTGGCCGCACTCGGCGCAGGTGCGCGAGGTGTACGCCGGATCGACGTACACCACCGGCACCCCCGCCCGGCGGGCCTTGTACGCGATGAACTGCCCCAGCTGGGCAAAGGACCAGCTGGAGTGGGTGGCCCGTTGGGGCTTACGAAGCCGTACCCGCTCACGGATGCCCGTCAGATCCTCCAGGGCGATTCCGCGACCGGTGCGTTCCGCCTCGGCCACCACATGTTTCGCGATCTTGTGATTGATATCCCGAGTCCGCCGTGCCTCCTTCCGGCGTCGACGCTGCGCGCGTCGTTTGGCGGACTTGGTGCCCTTCTTCTGAAGCTTCCTCCGCAGCGCGCCGTCATGGGCCCGTGAGCGGTTGAGCCGACGCCCGGACATGATCTCGCCGTCACTGGTGGTAGCGATGTTCACGATCCCCAGGTCGACTCCGAGGAAGTCCACCGGGCTGTCTTTGAGTGCCGCTTCCGGTACCTCGCACGTGGCGAGCAGGAACCAGGCATTGTCGCGGTGCACCAGGTCCGACTCGCCCCTTCGGTATCGGGACAGTGTGGCGAGTTGCTCAGAACCGCAAACGAAGGCGATGTCCTTGAGCCTGCCACGCGTCGTCCACACGGAGACGGTGCGTGCTTCCGTCTGCCAGGAGAGCATGCGGTCGTCGTACGGTTGCGCAGATTCCGGACGGAACGCGAGGGGACGCTTCGCATCCCTCGGCTTCCGCTTCGGGTTTCTCTTGCCGTGTGCGTTCAGGTTTGCATGCAGAGCTTTGTATGCGTCGGCCGTCTTCTTGATCACGTGCTGGGCAGCCTGCGCGCCCAACCCCCATCGGCTCTTGAGCTCCGCGTAGCAGTGCTTGCGCAGTGTGAAGTTCTTGTACACCGAGCTCTCGAACGCCACCTCGGCCACCCACGAGGCGGCTTCGTTACAGGCGCGCAGGGTCACCTCGAGAGCCGCCGCCTGAACAGGCGTCGGCAGGAGCTTGACCTGCACGACCAGCTTCACGACAAGGAAGCTATCGGCGCCATGACGACGTCGCATGAGAACAGATCAGCCTCCCTCGAATGAGTGATCGCCACCGCACAGTCTCCGCCCGCCCGCTTCGACGGCGCCACCCTCCACAGCGGCCAAAGACCCGGCCCCAGCGAGGGAAACGTCTCAAAGCGATATCGCCCTGCACGCTCCCTTGACACCCTCGCTCCAACCCGCGAACCTTCAACACATCACCGATGGGAGCGCTCCCACGGTACCTGACACATAAACATCCCGCACGTTCCCCGCCCGAGCCGCAGCATGAACGAACGGGCCCAACAACGCAGTTGGCCGGGGGGTCGGCACGTCAGGGCAACAGGAGGACGCAATGCGAGCACGTACCCGAACCGCCCGCAGGACGGTGGTCCTCGCCGCCGTCGCCGCGATGGGCGCGGGCCTGCTGGCCGGCTGTGCCGACGACGGAAACGACGGAGACAATTCCGGCTCGTCGGACAGCGGCGGCAAGGGCAAGACCACGATCACGGTGGGTCTGTTCGGCACCATGGGCTTCAAGGAGGCCGGCCTCTACGCCGAGTACGAGAAGCTCCACCCGAACATCAAGATCAGCCAGAACGTGATCGAGCGGAACGAGAACTACTACCCGCCGCTCGTGAACCACCTCACCACCAACAGCGGTCTGATGGACGTCCAGGCCGTCGAGGTCGCCAACATCGCCGAGGTCACCGCCACGCAGGCGGACAAGCTCACGGACATGTCCAAGGTCGCGGGCGTGGACAAGAGCAACTGGCTGGACTGGAAGTGGCAGCAGGCCACCACGAAGGACGGTCAGACGATCGGCCTCGGCACCGACGTCGGTCCGATGGCGATCTGCTACCGCAAGGACCTCTTCGAGAAGGCCGGCCTGCCCACCAAGCCCGACGAGGTCGGCGCGCTGTGGGCGGGCGACTGGGCCAAGCTCGTCGACGTCGGCGAGCAGTACAAGGCGAAGGCGCCCAAGGGCACCTACTTCATGGACTCCCCCGGCGGTCTGCTCAACGCGATCCTGAGCAGCGAGAAGGAGAAGTTCTACGACGCCTCCGGCGAGGTCATCTACAAGACCAACCCCGCCATCCGCGCCGGGTTCAACCTGGCCGCCAAGGCGGCCCAGGAGGGTCTGGTCCAGCCGCAGACGCAGTTCCAGCCGTCCTGGAACACCACGATCGCCAACAGCAAGTTCGCCGCGATCGCCTGCCCGCCGTGGATGCTCGGCACGATCAAGGGCAACGCGAAGCCGGACTCGAAGGGCAAGTGGGCCGTGGCCACCTCGCCCAAGAGCGGTAACTGGGGCGGCACCTTCCTCACCGTGCCGAAGAGCGGCAAGCATGTGAAGGAGGCCCAGGAGTTCATCACCTGGCTGACCGCGCCGAAGCAGCAGGCGACGCTGTTCAAGGTGCAGGCGAGCTTCCCGAGTGCCCCGGCCGCCTACACCATGCCCGAAGTCACCGGCGCGACCAACGAGATGACCGGTACGGACAAGATCGGCCCGGTCTTCGCCGAGGCGGCCAAGTCGGCCCCGGTGCAGGTGATCGGCCCGAAGGACCAGATCATCATGCAGGGTCTGTCGGACAACGGCGTCATCCTGGTGACGAAGGGCAAGTCGCCGGAGGAGGCCTGGAACACGGCGGTCAAGACCATCGACAACAACCTGGACCAGTGACCCGTATGGCCACCCGCAACGACACCGCCGCGCCCCCCGCCAAGGAGGGGGGCGCGGCCCCGGGCCGCCCGCCCGCCGAGGCGGTATCGCCCGAGGCGGCCAAAAAGCGCGCCCGGCTCTCCCGCCGCTGGCAGCGCGACATGCGCTGGAGCCCGTACGCGTTCGTCTCGCCGTTCTTCCTGCTGTTCATCGCGTTCGGCCTGTTCCCGCTGATCTACACGGGCTGGGCCTCCCTGCACCAGGTGGAACTGACGGCGCCGACCGACATGAGCTGGGTGGGTCTGCGCAACTACACCCGGATCTTCGACGACGAGTTCTTCTGGAACGCGGCGAAGAACACTCTCACCATCGGCATCATCTCGACGGTTCCGCAGCTGCTGATGGCGATGGGCATCGCGCACATCCTCAACTACAAGCTGCGCGCCTCGACCTTCTTCCGGGTCGTGATGCTCGCGCCGTACGCGACCTCGATCGCCGCCGCCTCGCTGGTGTTCGTGCTGCTCTTCGGCCGTGACTACGGCATGATCAACTGGGCGCTGCACTTCGTCGGCGTCGACGCGATCGACTGGCAGGGCGACAAGTGGCCCTCACAGATCGCCGTCTCGACGATCATCGTCTGGCGCTGGACCGGCTACAACGCGCTGATCTACCTGGCGGCGATGCAGGCGATCCCGCACGACCTGTACGAGTCGGCGGCCCTGGACGGGGCGAGCCGCTGGCGGCAGTTCCTCCATGTGACGCTGCCGTCGCTGCGTCCGACGATCCTGTTCACCGCCGTGGTGTCGACGATCGGGGCGAGCCAGGTGTTCGGCGAGCCGCTGCTGTTCGACGTCAACAAGGGCTCCTCCGGAGGCGCGGAACACCAGTTCCAGACGCTCGGCCTGTACCTGTACGAGCAGGGCTGGGTCAACCAGCACCTGGGCCGCGCCTCGGCGATCGCCTGGACGATGTTCCTGATCCTCATCGTGATCGGCATCGTCAACTACGTCATCTCGCGCCGGTTGCGCGCCAGCAGTTAGGAGAACCGGCCGTGACGACGACCTTGACCAAACCCCCGGCCGACGCGGTGCCCGAGCCGCCGAAGCGCTCCCGCGGCATGAAGGCCGCGCGCGCGGGCGGGCAGCTGCACGCCGGCCCCGTCGCCTACCTCATCCTGGCCGTGTTCAGCATCGTCTCGCTGTTCCCGCTGGTGTGGACGGCGATCGCCGCCTCGCGCGACACCAACCGGCTGGCCGAGTCCCCGCCGCCGTTCTGGTTCGGCGCGAACCTCTTCAAGAACCTCGACATCGCCTGGAACGACGCCAACCTGGGTGAGGCGTTCTTCAACACCACGTTCGTGGCCGGGGTTTCGGCGGTCACCGTCGTCTTCCTGTCGACGATCGCCGGGTTCGCCTTCGCCAAGCTGCGGTTCCGCGGCCGGGGCGCCCTGATGCTGCTCGTCATCGGCACGATGATGGTTCCGCCGCAACTGAGCGTGATCCCGCTGTACATGATGGTCGCCAAGCTCGACTGGACCGACCAGCTCCAGGCAGTGATCTTCCCGTCGCTGGTGAGTGCGTTCGGTGTGTTCTTCATGCGGCAGTACCTGATCCAGGCGCTGCCGGACGAGATCATCGAGGCGGCCCGGGTGGACGGCGCGAGCAGCTGGCGCGTGGTGTGGCACGTGGTGTTCCCGGCCGCGCGCCCCGCGATGGCCGTGCTCGGCATGCTGGTGTTCGTGCAGACCTGGAACGACTTCCTGTGGCCCTTCCTGGTCCTGACCCAGACCGGCAACCCGACCGTGCAGGTGGCGGTCGCGGGCCTCGGCCGCGGCTACACCCCCGACCAGTCCCTGATCATGGCGGGCGCGCTGCTGGGCACGCTGCCGCTGCTGGTCGTGTTCGCGATCTTCGGCAAGCAGATCGTGGGCGGCATCATGCAGGGCGCCGTGAAGGGCTGAGCCCCTGCTTCTCGAGGGCCGGGTCAGCGCCGCCCCGGCCCCCTTTCCTCCTCCCCCCTCTATCAGTCGGCCTGTTCCCCGACCTCCAATGGGAGCGCTTCCATGCCTGAGTCCGAATCGCCGGCGACCCCGGTGACCTTTCCCCCCACCTTCCTCTGGGGTGCCGCGACCTCCGCCTACCAGATCGAGGGGGCGGTGCGGGAGGACGGCCGTACGCCCTCCATCTGGGACACCTTCAGCCACACGCCCGGAAAGACCGCGGGCGGCGAGCACGGTGACATCGCTGTCGACCACTACCACCGCTACCGCGACGACGTGGCGCTCATGGCCGACCTGGGCCTGACGGCGTACCGCTTCTCGATCTCCTGGTCCCGGGTGCAGCCGACCGGCCGCGGTCCCGCGGTGCAGCGGGGTCTCGACTTCTACCGCCGGCTCGTGGACGAGCTCCTCGCGCACGGCATCAAGCCGGCCGTGACGCTCTACCACTGGGACCTGCCGCAGGAGCTGGAGGACGCGGGCGGCTGGCCGGAGCGCGATACGGCCTACCGGTTCGCGGAGTACGCGCAGATCGTCGGGGAGGCGCTCGGCGACCGGGTCGAGCAGTGGATCACGCTCAACGAGCCGTGGTGCGCCGCGTTCCTCGGCTACGCCTCCGGTGTGCACGCGCCGGGCCGCACCGACCCGGCGGCCTCGCTGAAGGCGGCGCACACCCTGAACCTGGCGCACGGACTCGGCACTTCTGCCCTGCGCGCCTCGATGCCGGCCCGCAACTCGGTGGCGCTCAGCCTCAACTCCTCGGTGGTACGGCCCTTCTCGCGGGACGCGGCGGATCTGGCGGCGGCGCAGAAGATCGACGACCTCGCCAACGGGATCTTCCACGGGCCGATCCTGCACGGGGCGTATCCGCAGACGCTGTTCACGGCGACGGAGCTGATCACCGACTGGTCGTTCGTCGAGGACGGCGACCTCGCCCTGATCAACCAGCCGCTCGACGCGCTGGGCCTCAACTACTACACGCCCGCGCTGGTATCGGCGACCGACGCGGAGGCCGCCGGCCCGCGCGCCGACGGCCACGGCAGCAGCGACCACTCCCCCTGGCCCGGCGCGGACGACGTCACCTTCCACCAGACGCCGGGCGAGCGCACCGAGATGGGCTGGACGATCGACCCGACGGGCCTGCACGAGCTGATCATGCGCTACACCCGTGAGGCCCCGGGCCTGCCGATCTACATCACGGAGAACGGCGCGGCCTACGACGACAAGCCCGACCCCGACGGCCGCGTCCACGACCCCGAGCGGATCGCCTACCTGCACGGCCACCTCGCCGCCGTCCGCCGCGCGATCGCCGACGGCGCGGACGTGCGCGGCTACTACCTGTGGTCCCTGCTGGACAACTTCGAGTGGGCGTACGGCTACGAGAAGCGATTCGGCGCGGTCTACGTGGACTACACGACGCTGGAACGGACACCCAAGTCGAGCGCCCTCTGGTACGGCCGGGCAGCCCGCACGGGCACGCTTCCGGAGGTTCAGAGCATCCAGTAGCCACTGTGGAGACGGGGGTCCGGGGGAAGGGGAACGGGGCGCGGCAGCCGAGGGGGGTGCCGCGCCCCGGCTTGTTCGGAGCAGCGCACCGTTCAAGACCGAGAATCTGCAAAGCCGGGGCAACAACCCAGCAAAGCCCATGGCTTCACGTTCAGTGGTGGCCGATGGCCGAACTCGCCACCTCTCCCGACGGAGCCCGCGCGGTGGTCTGGGTCCGTCGCTCAGACCGCAGAGGTCGCGAGTCCGTCGGCTTGCTCGTCGTCGCTGCCCACACTCTCCACGGCCTCGTGCTGATCGACGCAGCCCGTGACGCCCCTGTCGCACCGGACGACACGGGGGTGCGTTCTCTCCACGTCCTCCGCTACCGCTGAGGGGCGCGGGTCCGCGACTCCCGCACGACCACGACGTCCCCGGCCGGAACGGCCACCTTGCCGCCCTCGACCCGGCGGCCTGCCAACAGATCCGTGGCATCCGCCGCGACCACGACGTCGGCGTCCCGCTCACCATGGTTGATCAGGAAGAGGTAGTCCGCGTCCGCAGCCCGCCGCAGCACCGCCTCCACCCCCTGAGGCGTCTCCCGCACCGGCTCCACCCCAGCCTCGGCACGGATGCGGTCCAGCACCCCCGCGAGGGTGACCGGGTCCGGGTGGGTGGCCAGGTACCAGGTCGTGCCCTCGCCGTAGGTGTGCCGGGTCACCGCCGGGATTCCGGTCAGCGGTCCCGAGGTGTACGACGTCACCGCCTCGGCGCCCGCCAGGCGCACCCGCTCCGTCCACAGGGACGCCGTACCGCCGCCGTCGAGGGCGACCGTCTCGCCGGGCAGCAGCGGGAACAGTTCGTCCGTGCTGACGCCGAGGGCCTCGCGGAAGGCGCCCGGGTAACCACCCAGGCGGATATGGCAGTTGGTGTCGACAGCTCCGCTGTGGAAGCCGACGGCGAGGGTGCCGCCGCGCGCCGCGTAACCGGTGAGGTTGGCCGCGGACTCGTCGTCCACCAGGTACAGGGCGGGGGCCAGGACCAGGCGGTAGGCCGACAGGTCGGCCGAGGGGTGGACGAAGTCCACGGCCACGCCGGAGCGCCACAGCGGCTCGTACCAGGAGCGGACCACGTCCAGGTAGCGGATCAACTCGCTGGGCTGGGAGGGGAGTTCCAGGGCCCAGCGGGCGTTCCAGTCCCAGGCGACGGCGACCTTCGCGGCGCTGGTGCTGCCGCGTACCTCCGCGAGCGCCTTCAGGTCCGCGCCCAGCGCGACCACGTCCCGCCAGATCTGGCTGTCCGTGCCTGCGTGCGGCAGCATCGCCGAGTGCCACTGTTCGGCGCCCGCCTTCGCGGCCCGCCACTGGAAGTAGGCGATGCCGTCGGCGCCCCGGGCGACGTGCGCGAGAGCGTTGCGGCGCAACTCCCCCGCCGTCTTGGCCCTGTTGACCGGCTGCCAGTTCACGGCACCCGTCGAGTGCTCCATCAGCAGCCACGGACCGCCCGCCAGGGACCGGACCAGGTCACCGCTGAGCGCGATGTCGATCTCCGACTCGGGATCCTCCGACATCAGGTAGTGGTCGTTCGACACCACGTCCAACTCCGGTGCCCAGCGCCAGTAGTCCAGCGCGTCGAAGTTGTACATCACCATGAAGTTGGTGGTCGCCGGCACGGAAGGGGCCGCTTCCCGCAGCACCTCCCGCTCCGCCTTGTACAGCGACAGGAGCTCGTCGCTGCAGAAGCGGCGCCAGTCCAGCTGGTGCGTCGGGTTGGGGACGGCTCCGGTGGCGCGGGGCGGGATGATCTCGTCCCAGTCGTAGTACCACTGGCTCCAGAAGGTCGTACCCCAGGCGTCGTTGAGGGCGTCCAGGTCCCCGTACCGGGCACGCAGCCACCGCCGGAACGACTGGGCGCTCACCTCGCAGTGGCACTCCGCGTTGTGGCAGCCGTACTCGTTGTGGATGTGCCACATGACCACGGCCGGGTGGTCGGCGTACCGCTCCCCGAGCACCCGGGCGATCCGCAGCGCCGCCTCGCGGTACTCCGGGCTCGACGGGCAGAACGTCTGGCGGCTGCCGTACGACAGTCCCCGCCCGTCCTTGTCGACCGGCAGCGCCTGCGGGTGCTTGCGGAAGAACCAGGCCGGCGGGGCCGCCGTGGGTGTCGCCAGGTCGGCGGCGATGCCGTTCTCGTGGAGCAGCGCGAGGATCTTGTCGAGGCGCGTGAAGTCGTACTCGCCCTCGCGCGGCTCGAGGAGCGCCCACGCGAAGATGTTGACGCTGACCATGTTCACGCCCGCCTCGCGCATGAGGCGTACGTCCTCGGCCCAGACCTCCTCGGGCCACTGCTCGGGGTTGTAGTCGCCGCCGTAGGCGATGCCCTCCGCGATCATCGGTCGGCTCCCTCGATGTCGATTCCGGCGAGAAGGCGGCGCGTCGTCTCCACGCCCCACTGGTCCAGGGACAGCAGGCGGTCGCTGGACGCCATCAGGCCGCCCGTCGCCTCCACGTGGGCCGCCCAGCGCTCGCGGGTCTCCACGGCCGGGCGGGCCATCAGGCAGTCGGGGTCGTTGACCCAGAAGCGGCCGTGCTGCCACTGGCGGCCGGCGCCGGTGAACTCGGCCGGGTCCTGTCCGGGCTGGCTGTAGTCGTCGGCCTCGGGGCGCCGGTGCGGGGCCGTGTCGGGGCTGACCCGCATCGCGTCGAACAGGCCGACGGAGGCCAGGAGGGGCGCTCCGCAGCCCAGGAGGTACGCCTCGGAGCCGATCGCCTCGCGGATCAGCTCGATGCCCGCGCGGTACGCCTGGAGGGCGTCCACGGAGCCGTGCCGTACGCCTTCCAGGGCGCCCGCGTACAGGAAGTCGACCTTGAAGTAGTCGTAGCCCTCGGCGCGCAGGGTGCGGAAGACCTCGGTGAGATACGCCGCCGCCTCGGGGTGGGTGGTGTCCAGGACGCTCAGGTCGTGGCCCCAGTTGCGGCCGGCGTGCAGGAAGCCGCCGTCGAGGTCCTTGACCAGCCAGTCGGGGTGCTCGGCGGCCAGGTCGCTCGCCGGGTCGACGAGGAAGGGGGCCGTCCAGATGCCGGCGCGGCGGCCACGGGCGCGGATCGCGTCGGCGATGCCCGCGCGGGAGCGGAAGCGGCCGGAGAGGGTGAGCCAGTCGCCTAGGGCCTTCTGGTAGCCGTCGTCGATCTGGACCACGTCGATGGGCAGGTCGAGGGTGTCCATCGCACGGAGGTTCTCGTGGATGTCGTCCTCGGTGACCGCCGTGAAGTACTCGTACCAGGAGCACCAGACGGTGGGGGCCGGGCGAGGGGCCTCGACGGCGAGCGAAGAGGCCCACTCCCCCAGGACCATCTGGATGTCCGTGCCCGTGAACTCCTTCACCGGACCGTCGGCGCTGATCTCGGCCGTGCCGCCCTCGACGGTCAGGCGGATCGAGGGGACCGCACGCGTGGGTTCCGGGGCCGCCCACAGCCGTACCGGAGTGCCGTCGCCCGGGTCGAGCGCCAGCAGCCCCTCACCCTGGAAGGTGCCTTCGGGGACGGTGACGCCCGGCCGGTAGCAGACCGTCGCCCAGTTGTCGTTCGTCGGGCGGTACGGCTTGTCGCCGAGGGCGTAGGCGCCGCTGGGGCTCCAGGACTGCCAGCCCTCCTCGTGGACGCGGGCGGTGCTCACGTCCACGGGCACGGTGGCGACCGGGGTGAAGGGGTGGGGCACGGTGGTTCTCTTTCGCGGTTGCAAGGAGAGGGCGTCAGCCCTTGTTGGCGCCGAGGGTCAGGCCGCTGACGAACTGGCGCTGGAGCACGAAGTACACGATCAGGGTGGGGATCGCGGTGAGCAGGGCGCCGGCGGCGACCAGGTTGGGGTCGGTGAAGTACTGGCCGGAGAGGTTGTTGAGCGCCGAGGTGATCGGCATGTTCTCGCCGGTGGAGATCAGCACGATGGCCCAGAAGAAGTCGTTGTAGATCCAGATGGACAGCAACGTTCCCAGGGCGGCCATGGCCGGCTTGCACAGCGGCAGCACGATCTGCCAGTACATCCGCCACACCGAGGCGCCGTCGACCAGCGCGGCCTCGGTCAGCTCGTGCGGGAGCATCCGCATGTAATTGCTGAGCACGAAGGCGCAGAAGCCGGACTGGAACGCGACGTGGATCAGGACCAGGCCGAGCGCGGAGTCGTACAGCTTGCCGCTCATGGTGATGCCGGGCAGGTCGATGAGCAGGTACATGCGGTACAGCGGGGTGATGATGACCTGCTGCGGCAGCAGGTTGCCGGCCGTGAAGACCAGCAGCAGCGCGATGTTGAGCCGGAAGTCGAAACGGCTGACGTAGAACGCGACCATCGACGACAGCAGGAGCGTGACCAGCACGGCGGGGACCGCGATGAGCAGCGTGTTGCCGAAGTAGTGCAGCATGTCGGACTGCTGGAAGGCGTTCTTGAAGTTGTCGAAGTTCAGCGTGTCCGGCCAGGACACATAGCCCTTCTCGCTGGTCTCGGAGTACGGCCGCAGGGCGGCGAAGACCGCCCACAGCAGCGGGGCGAGCCACGCCAGCGCGGTGCCGGCGAGGAACACGTGCAGCAGGACGCGGGCCGGACGGACGGGCGTGCGCTGCTTGGCGGGCGCACCGGTGGCGACGGTGGTGCTCATGCGCGCCGCTCCTTCCGGAAGGTCGCGATCAGGTACGGGATGATGACCACGAGGGAGATGACCAGCAGGACGACGGCGATCGCGGAGCCGTACCCGATCCGGCTGGACTCACCGATGATGTTGTTGGTGATCAGGATCGACAGCAGCTCGGTGCCCTGGGCGCCCTTGTTGAAGACGAACACCAGGTCGAACGCGCGCAGCGCCTCGATGATCGTGACGACCAGGACGACCGTGTTGGTGGGGCGCAGGGTCGGGAAGATGACGTTCTTGAACGTCTGCCACTCGTTCGCGCCGTCCAGCGAGGACGCCTCCCGCAGGGAGGGGTCGACGCCCTTGAGGCCGGCCAGGTAGAGGATCATCATGTAGCCGGTGTGCCGCCAGGACGCGGCGATCAGAACGGCCCACAGATTGAGGTCGGGATCGCCGATCCAGTCGATGTAGTGGCCCGGCTTGTTCGCCCCGATCAGGCTGTTGATCAGCCCGGTGTCGGGGTTGTAGACCAGCTGCCACACGAACCCGGTGACCGCGAGCGAGACCACGACCGGCAGGAAGAACGCGGTCTGGTAGACCCGGGAGAACCGGATGCTCTTGTCCAGCTGGACGGCCAGGAACAGGCCGAACGGGGTGGGGATCAGGAT
The DNA here is from genome assembly GCF_040651535.1 of Streptomyces sp. NPDC048420. Classification (NCBI taxonomy): domain Bacteria; kingdom Bacillati; phylum Actinomycetota; class Actinomycetes; order Kitasatosporales; family Streptomycetaceae; genus Streptomyces; species Streptomyces sp. NPDC048420. The sequence goes on along the minus strand of NZ_JBEZKG010000018.1, from coordinate 95,306 downwards.
GAGCACGACGAACCAGATGACGTTGTGCTCAACGGCGGGCCAGAACTGCGGGTTGTCGGTGAACAACTGCTTGAAGTTGTCCAGGCCGACCCACTTGATGGAGTCGAAGCCGATGCCGTCCCAGCTGGTGAAGGCCAGGGCGATGGAGGCGAGGGCGGTGACCCAGACCAGGGCCACGTGCAGGACGGTGGGCACGCCCGCCATGAAGGCGAGCGTGACGCGGTCACGGCGGGTCAGCAGACGCTTGTGGCCCTGCGGGACCCGCTTGTTCTCAGGCACACGGCCCGAAGGCGGCTCGGCGGCCGCCTCCGGGCTCTTCGTGTCGGTGTCGGTAGTCATTCAGCCGCTCAGTTCAGGAGGACGCGAAGATCGTCTTCTTCTGGCGCTCGATCGATGACAGCAGGCTGTCGACGCCCTTGGGGTTCTGGAGGAACTTCTGCAGCGAGGGCTGCATCACCGTCGCGGTGAAGTCCGGGCGGGAGTCGCGGTCCATGAACTGGGTCAGGCTCTTGGCACCCGTGATCATCTCGTACGCCTTCTTCTGCAGCGGCGTGTACGACGAGGTGTCGGCCTTGTTCGAGGCGGCCACCACACTGGTGTCGGACTTGAGGTAGATCTGCTCCGCCTCCGGCGTGCCCAGGTACTCCATCAGCTTGGTGGCACCCGCCTTGTTCTTCGGCGACTTGGACACCATGAAGCCGTCGGCCGGCGCCTCGACGGTGTCCTGGCCGTACGCGGGGTTGATCTCCGGGAAGGCGAAGAAGTCGAGGTCGTCCAGGTCCGCCTTGTTGGTGAACTGCTGCGCCACGAAGGTGCCCAGCACGTACATGCCGGCCTTCTTCGACACCAGGGTCTGGGCGGCGTCCTGCCAGGTGCGGCCCATGAAGCCTTCCTGGTGGTAGGGGAGGATCTCGCTCCAGTGGTCGAAGACGTTCTTGACCTTGGCGTCGGTCCAGGAGGCCTTGCCCGCCATCAGGTCGACGTGGAAGTCGTAGCCGTTGGTGCGGAAGTTCAGCTGGTCGAAGGTGCCCATCGCCGGCCAGGCGTCCTTGTCGCCGAAGGCGATCGGGACCAGGTTGTCCTTCTTCATCTGCTTGCACAGCGCGACGAAGGCGTCCCACGTGGTGGGGACCTCGTAGCCGTACTGCTTGAAGACGCTCTTGCGGTAGAAGATCGCCCACGGGTACGTCACCAGCGGCACGAAGTAGTACTTGCCGTCCGCGCCCTTGCTGAGCTTCTTCATGGCGTCGGGGAAGTTGTCGCCGATCTTCTCCCACACGTCGTCGATCGGCGAGGCGAGGCCCTTGGACGCGAAGAACTGCATGCGGTAGCCAGCGAACCAGTTGAACACGTCGTCCGGCGTGCCCTGCAGGTAGGAGTTGATCTGCTCCTGGAACGTGTTGTGGTCCTTGGTGTTGACCTTGACCGTGATCCCGGACTGCTTCGTGAACGCCGTGTAGATCTCCCCGTAGGCCTTCTTCGGCACGGCGTCGGACTGGTTCGAGCCCAGGCTGACGGTCTTGGGGTCCGAGGAGCTGCCGCTGCTGCCACAGGCGCTCAGGAGGGGGATGCCGGCCCCGAGCAGGGCGGCACCGCCGACGCCCTTGAGGACGCCACGACGGCTCGGAGAGGGAAGGGACGACGAGAGATCACGCATGTACGGCTCCTGAAGGCAGGGTCCGGTCATGGAGGGATTCGAAGACCGGTCGTAATCGACCAGAAATCAACTTGACCGAACACGGTGGCGCAATGACAGCCTTATGTCAGGTCATGCGTCAATAGCTATCGGCCCGATTTGTCGAAACGTGACCGACATACCTGCCTCCCGGTGACACAGGAGCCTCACGGACGACGGGTTCAGTCGTACGCCGCGAATGCCTTCAGCGGGCCAATCATCGGCGCGACACCGACCGCCTTCCAGGCCGCACCGTCGGACAGCCCGGGGACCCGCGCCGGTCCCCACGACGGCGGCGGCCACCGCCCCGCGGCACGCCAGCTACCGGGAATTGGGCAAATGGCCTGATCAGGGCGACCATTGCGGATCTTGGGGCGCGCTTAAGGAAGGGATCGGGGTCGGTTAAAGGTCGAGACCAACTTGCCCGTTCGGCGTCGGCGCACCCGGTGCCCCCGGCGCTCCGGTGCCCGCCCGGCCAGCTGGATCCAGATCCGCACCTCGGTGCCGCCCAGCACCGAGGACCCGATCCGCACGTCCCCGCCCGTCGACTCCGCGAGCCGCCGCACGATGTCGAGCCCGAGCCCGGTCGACCCGGCGCTGCCCGACCCCCGCCCACGGGCCATCGCGGCCTCGGGGTCCCGGATGCCGGGCCCCGCGTCGGAGACGAGCACGATCACCGCGTCCTCGCCGTTGTGCACGTCGACCGCGAAGGCGGTGCCCTCCGGGGTGTGCCGGAAGACGTTGCCGAGCAGGGCGTCGAGGGCGGCCGCGAGATCCGCCCTGGCCACGGGTATCCGCACCGGCCGCTCGGTGCCGGCCACCCGCCACTTGCGGCCCTCGTCCTCGGCGAGCGCCGACCAGAACCCCATCCGCTCCCGGACCACCTCGGCCGCGTCACACCCGGCGCCGGGCCCCACCGCCGCGGTCTGCGGCTTGGCCTCCCGGGCGGTACGGATGATGGTGTCGACCTCGCGCTCCAACTGCGCGACCGCGGCCCTGGTCTGCTCGGCGGCCGGCCCGTCCCCGAGCGAGGCCGCGTTGAGCCGCAGCACGGTCAGCGGGGTGCGCAGCCGGTGCGACAGATCGGCGGCCAGCTCCCTTTCGTTCGCCAGCAGTTGTACGACCTGGTCGGCCATGGAGTTGAACGCGACCGCGGCCAGCCGCAGTTCGGTCGGCCCCTCCTCCGGCACCCGGGCGCCCAGCTTCCCCTCCCCCAGTTCATGGGCGCCCTCGACGAGTTTCTGCGCGGGCTGCACCATTCGTACGCCGAGCCGGTCGGCGACCGCGACCGAGCCGACGACGAGCGCGATGCCGACGCCCGCGAGGACCGCCCAGGCGGTCGCGACGCCGCCCAGCACCTCGGACTCGGGGACGTACACCTCGACGACGGCTATCTCGCCGGAGCTCAGCGCGACCGGCTGGAGCAGGGTGGAGCCGCCGGGCACCTCGGTGGTGGAGGCGCGGCCCAGTTTCCGTACGGTCGCGATGTCCTCGGCGGCGGCGCGCTGCCGTCCGAGGTCGACGCCCTTCTGACCGTCCTTCCGGCCTCCGCTCGCCGGAATGTGGACGGCCATCCCGGAGTCCGAGCCCGCCGAGGCGACGACCCGCTCCAGCTGGTCGCGGTCGGTGGTGATGGACAGGGCGGGGGCGACCGCGGCCGCCTCGCGCTCGGCGTTGGAGAACGCGCGGTCCCGGGCCATCTCCTTGATGACGAGGCCGAGCGGGATGGCGAAGGCGACCACGACCATGGTGGTGACCGCCAGGCAGACCTTGACCAGGGCCCATCTCACGACGGCAGCCCTCCGCCCGGCGGTTCCAGCTTCACGCCGACACCTCGAAGGGTGTGCAGATAGCGGGGCTGCGCCGCCGTCTCACCCAACTTGCGCCTGAGCCAGGAGAGATGGACGTCGATCGTCTGGTCGTCGCCGTAGGACTGCTGCCAGACCTCGGCGAGGAGTTCCTTGCGAGGGACGACCACGCCGGGGCGGGCGGCGAGAAAGGCGAGGAGGTCGAACTCGCGACGGGTCAGGTCGAGTCGGGCGCCGTCCAGCTCGGCCTGGCGGCGCAGCGGGTCGACGCTCAGCCCGCCGACGCGCAGCACGGTCTCGGGCGGCGCGTCACCTCCGGCGGCGCGGGACCGTCGTAGGACGGCCGCCATGCGGGCCGAGAGGTGCTCGACCGAGAAGGGCTTGGTGAGGTAGTCGTCCGCCCCCGCGTTCAGCAGGCGGACGATCTCCGTCTCGTCGTCCCGCGCGGTGGCGATGATCACCGGGACGTCGGTGATGCCACGCAGCATCTTCAGAGCCTCGGACCCGTCGAGATCGGGCAGACCGAGGTCCAGGATCACCACGTCGAAACGGAAATGGGCGACCTCGCGCAGCGCCTCCAACGCCGTCCCGACACTGCGCACGGTGTGTGCCGCGTCGGTCAGGTGCCGGATGAGCGCCGAGCGAACGAACTGGTCGTCCTCGACCACGAGCACACTTGCCATGCGCCGCACCGTACGCGATTCGGGCGGACACGGTCGGGGCCTGTGGATAACTCAGTCCGGGTGCGGCCTGTGGGACGCGTGAGGCACTATGGCGGGCGATGCGCAGAGGACTCGTAGCCGTACTGGCCTGGCTGCTCGCCACAGGCGCGGCGGTCACACTGTCGTGGTGGGGTGTCCACACGGTCATGGCGGGCACGGCCTACGACCCGCCCCGCGCCCTGCCCATCACGGCGGCCGACGCGACCACGCAGGAGTCGAAACCGCTGGCGTCACCGACGCCGACGAAGCGGGCGGCCCCGACGAAGAGCCCGTCGCCGACGCCGAGCACCACGACCGCGAGACCGACCCCTGCGAAGAGCCCCACTCCCACCGCCTCCGGTCAGGTCAGGAGCTACGACACCGACGGCGGCCGCGCGGTCTTCGACCTCGGCGAGACCTCGGCGACCCTCGTCTCCGCGACACCGGGCACGGGTTGGTCGATGCAGGTGTGGAAGACGGAGTCGTGGATCCGGGTGGAGTTCTCCTCGGGCGCGGACCGGGTCTCGGTGTTCTGCACCTGGCACGACGGTCCGCCGCGGGTGGAGATCGGTACGTACTGACCTGGCGTCTAGCGGAAGACCGAGGCGGGCGGGGCCGGGGAGGCCACGGCCTTGGCGTCGGTCACGGGTACGGCCCCGCCCGTGAAGTCGAGGAGCGCCTTGCCGTGTTCGACGCGGCCCGGGTGCGGGTCGGAGGCGGCCCGGCGGGTCAGCTCCGCGACCGGCAGTCGGGAGTCGGAGGCGACCAGGACTGCGTTGCCGAAGCGTTTGCCGCGCAGGACCGTCGGGTCGGCGACGAGGGCGAGTTCGGGGAAGCGGGCGGCGGCGGTGGCGATCTGGCCCCGGAGATGGGCCAGCGGCGGTCCGTCGGCGAGGTTGGCGGCGTAGAAACCACCCGGCTTGAGCGCTCTGCGGACCTCGTCGAGGAACTCGGTCGAGGTGAGGTGCGCGGGGGTTCGGGCGCCGCTGAACACGTCGGCGATCACGAGGTCGGCCCATCCGTCGGCGACCTTGGCGAGGCCCTCGCGCGCGTCGACTGACCGCACGCGTATCCGCGCGGTGGGCTCCAACGGGAGCTTCTGTCGCACCAGTCGGACGAGGGCCGCGTCCCGCTCGACGACCTGCTGGGTGGAGCGGGGGCGGGTGGCGGCGAGGTACCGGGCGAGGGTGAGCGCGCCGCCGCCGAGGTGGACGGCGTGCACGGGTTTGCCGACCGGCGCGGCGAGGTCGATGACGTGGCCGAGGCGGCGCTGGTACTCGAAGGAGAGGTGCCGCGGGTCGTCGAGGTCCACGTGGGACTGTGGGGCGCCGTCGATGAGCAGCGTCCAGGCGTGGGGCCGCTCCCGGTCGGGGATGAGCTCGGCGAGGCCGCCGTCCACTGGTTCTACGACGGATTCAGCGGACCTTCTGGACTTTCCCACTCCGCCATTATCGGGGGTGGGAGGTCGTATCGCGTCTGCGGGCCCGGCGGGTGCCGTCACCGGCAGTTGTCTGCGGCCTCGATCAGTCTTGCTGCCTCGTCCAGTGCTGCCCTTAGCACTGCCGGGTCGGTCGCCAGATCGGCATCCCCCGGCGGCAGCAGCCAGTCCGAGCCCTCGACCGGTGGCTCCGGCTCCGGGGTCAGCCGGAGCCCCCGCCCGTTGGTCTCCGTGCACGTGCTCCCCGGCACGTCCCACGCCGCCGCCGTCCCCGGTGGCACCAGGAACCCCAACGTCTGACCGCCGTCGTCGTGCAGTACCGGCCCCACCCCGTCCCCCACCCCCCGCCGCAGGATGTCGACGGCCTCCAGGCCGTGTCGCGTCGGTACCGTGACCACGTCACAGCTGATCTCCATCGCGGCCTCCACCAAGGAACCCTCGTCCGACTCCATGGGGTTCAACGCCCTCCCGCGTCAACGGCAACGGCGGAAGTCCGCCGCAAAGGATGGCAGTTCATGGCAGATCCCGGATGAGATATCCGGTTTGTAGCCAAACCCCGCGTGGCGGCCCGGACACAGCAGGTACGTTCTTGCCCGCCGGAAACAGGGCGTCACACTGACAAACCAGTCAACTCGCCCCGCGTCCGGCATGGTTCGACGGTTCGCACGAGAGGACCCGGCCATGGCGTCGTCATTGGTGACCTCGTCCCAGTCCCCCATGCCACCACGGCCGAACCTCGCGTTCCGGCGCCTGCGCGGACAGCGCTCGCCGGCCGAGTTCGCCGCGGCGGTACGACGGGCCGCGCGCGAGATCGGCGAGCAGGTCAGCTGCGACGCGCGCTATGTGGGCCGCGTCGAGGCGGGCGAGATCCGCTGCCCCAACTACGCGTACGAACGGGTGTTCCTGCACATGTTCCCCGGCCGCACGCTCACCGACCTGGGCTTCGCGCCGCGCTCGTCCGTACGCGGACGCCGGGCGCGCGCCACGGATGAGACGCCGGGGACGTGCGAGCCGTATGACACGCAAGACACGCAGGACCCTGACGACACGTACGACAACTACGAGGAGAGCGACGTGCTGCGTCGCGCATTCATGACCGGCGGGGGCGCCACAGTGGCCGCCGCCTCGCTGGGCCCCCTCGGGCTCGCCGCCGATGCCCACGCCGCCGGCCGGCCGGTACGCCGTGCCGGGGCGAGCCAGGCGGGAATCCTGGAAGAGGCCGTGCGCAGAATCCGGTTGCTCGACGACCGGCACGGCGCGGACGGCCTGTACCGGCGTGCGGCGGCTCCACTGCGCGCCGCCTACGCGCTGCTCGACGCCGGCGCCACCCGGCAGGCGACCGCCGACAGACTGCACTCGGGCGCGGGTGAACTCGCCATCTCGGTGGGCTGGCTCGCGCACGACTCGGGGCGGTTCGACGACGCCCGCTCGCACTACGCGGAGGCCCTCGCGACGGCCCGGGTGACCGGTGACGACGCCCTGGAGGCGCACGCCTTCTGCAACACCGCCTTCCTGGCGCGCGACGCGGGGCGGCCGCGGGAGGCGGTGCGGGCGGCACAGGCCGCGCAGCGGGTCGCACGGCCCCTCGGCTCGCCTCGTCTGATGTCGCTGCTCTCGCTGCGCGAGGCGGGCGGCTGGGCGGGGCTCGCCGACCGCACCGGCAGCGAGCGGGCTCTCGCGCGGGCGCAGGCCTTCTTCGAGCGGGGCCCGTGCGACGCGGACCCCGAGTGGATGAGCTTCTACGGCGAGGCCGAGCTGGAGGGCCTGGAGGCGCAGTGCTGGTCGACGTTGGGCGACTGGCCCCGGGCCGCCCGCCACGCGCGCCGCGCGGCGGATCTCCAGGACCCGCATTTCACCCGCAACATCGCGCTGTACACCGCCGAACTGGCCGACGACCTGGCCCGTGGCGGCCGCCCCGACGAGGGTGCGGCGGCGGGGCTGCGGGTGCTGGAGCTGTTGGGCGAGGTCCAGTCGTCCAGAATCCAGTCGATGCTGGCGGGCACGGCGAGGGTGCTGTTGCCTCACCGGCGGGCTTCGGGGGTGTCGGCGTTCCTGGAACGCCATGCGGCTCTGCCTCGGACGGCTTGAGGGCGGTTGTTCGTCTGCGGGCCGGTGGGGGCTGGTCGCGCCCACGCGGCGGAGCCGCAAATCGATACAGCCCCCACCTGCCCGGCACCCGGCTACGAACCCAGATGCCCCAAGTCGTTCCAGCTCTCGATCGCCGGTTCCCCATAAGCCCAGCCCAGCACGGACAAGGACGTCGGATTCAACCGCACCCGCGCCGCGAAATCGATCGGCAACCCCAGCCACCGCGCCCCGATGGACCGCAGGATGTGCCCGTGGGCGAACACCAGCACATCCCGGTCCGCGGCACGCGCCCACGCGACGACCTCGTCCGCGCGCGAGGTGATCTCGGCCAGGGACTCCCCCTCGGGGACGCCGTCCCGCCAGATCAGCCATCCGGGCCGCACCGCCTGGATCTCGTCCGGTGTCATGCCCTCGTACGCGCCGTAGTCCCACTCCATGAGCGTGTCCCAGGTGGTCGCCCGCTCCCCGAACCCGGCGAGTTCGCACGTCTCACGCGCGCGTGCCAGGGGGCTCGTGCGGATCTCCAGGCCGGGGAGACCGTCGTACGGTGCCCGGTGCAGCCGCTCCCCGAGCAGCTTGGCGCCCCGCCGGCCCTCCTCCAGAAGCGGCACGTCGGTCCTGCCCGTGTGCTTGCCGGACAGCGACCACTCGGTCTGTCCATGCCGGGCCAGCAGGATGCGCGGTGCCATGAAAAAACCTTTCCGGGGGAAAACGGAGGCGGAACCCCTCCATCATCCCGCACGCTGTGCGGGGGCAACCCGGCGGGCGATCTCAGCGTCTTTGAGGGCCGAAGGCGCTGCGTGGGGGCACTCCACAAGGGCCCGCACATACGCCGTAAAGTGGCACGACCGGACAAGGACAGCCGGACGCCGCGCAACACGAAGGGGGACAGGTTCGGATGCCGCAGACCGAGACACCAGGCATCGAGGCAGCCCCACGGACGCGGCTGCGCTGGTGGACCGAGCTGCCCCTGATCCTGCTCGTGTACGCCTGCTACAGCGCGGGCCGGCTGCTCGCCCGGGGCGATGTCACCAGCGCCGTCGACCACGGCCTGGCGATCCTGAAGGTCGAGAAGTTCCTTCGCATCAACGCCGAGCACCCGTTGAACCGGCTGTTCACCAGCGAGGCCTGGATCGGCGTACCGGCGGACTTCTGGTACGCCTCGCTGCACTACCTGGTCACGCCCGCCATCCTGGTCTGGCTCTTCCGCTCCCGGACCGTGCACTACCGCGCGGCCCGCACCTGGCTGATGACGTCCACCTTCATCGGGCTGATCGGCTTCACCCTGCTGCCCACCTGCCCGCCCCGCCTCCTCTCGGCGGGCCACGGTTTCGTCGACACGATGGCCCAGTACAGCTCGTACGGCTGGTGGGGCGGCGAGGCCAGCGCGCCCCGGGGCATGGGCAGCATGACCAACCAGTACGCGGCCATGCCGAGCCTGCACGTCGGCTGGGCCCTGTGGTGCGGTGTGATGCTGTGGCTCTACGGCAGGACGCGTACGACGAAGGTCGCGGCCGTCGGCTACCCGCTGATCACCACGATCGTGGTCATGGGCACCGCCAACCACTACTTCCTCGACGCGGTCGCGGGCGCGGCCGTGATGGGCGCCGGCTTCCTGCTCGCCCCGTATGTGACCCGGGCCACGGCGGGCGTCCGGGCCCGGATATCCACCGTCACCGCGGCCTCTCGTGGCACAGAGCCCTCGATTGTCAGTGGCGGATGCCAGACTTCCGCGGGTGAGCACATTCCACGGCAGCGCGAGTCACGGTTCCCCGGCGGAGCCGAGCCGAGTGCCGCTCCCACGGACGCGGGGGACGGCGCTCCGGCAGCGGCTCGCTGAGCTGCGCGGGCCCGAGGTACCGGCGAAGGCACTGGACGCGCGCGCCCTCGCGGCTCTCGCCGCGAACCCCGGATGCAAGCGGCGCGCGATCCTCGACGGCGCGGGGGTGAACAAGACGACGCTGGCGAGCGCGCTGGGTTCGCCGTCCGCCTTCGGGCAGTCGCAGTTCGCCCTGACGCGTGGCAACGCCTTCGAGGCGAAGGTCAAGGCGGACGGCGGGGCGGAGCTGCTGCGGCTGGTGCATGAGCGGCTGGACCGCGGCGCGGAACCGCCCGCCGACGCCCAGGTCCCCGACCTCACCGGGATCGGCCCCGAGGGCCGTACCGCGCGTACGGCCCTCGCCCTGCGCGAAGCCACCGAAAAGCAAGGGTGGACCCTCCTCGACCACCCCATGCTCGCGCTCGACGTGGCCGGCTCCCCCGCCTTCCTGGAGCCGGACGCGGTGGTCGTCCACCCGGACGGCAGCTGGACGGTCGTGGAGATCAAGTCCTTCCCGATGCTGGACGGTTCGGCGGACCCGTCGAAGGTGGGCGCGGCCGCCCGCCAGGCCGCGGTGTACGTCCTGGCGCTGGAGGAGGTCGCCGCCCGCATGGAGCCGGCGCCCAAGGTGCGCCACCGGATCCTCCTGGTCTGCCCGAAGGACTTCTCCAACCTCCCCACCGCCTCCGCCGTCGACATCCGCAAGCAGCGCGCGGTCACCGCCCGCCAGCTGGCCCGTCTCACCCGCATCCAGGACATCGCCGACGCCCTCCCCGAGGGCACCTGCTTCGCCCCCGACCTGCCCGTCGAGCAACTGACCGAGGCGGTCGAGTCGGTCCCGGCGACCTACGCCCCCGAGTGCCTGTCCGCCTGCGAACTGGCCTTCCACTGCCGCGACCGCTCCCGGGAGGCGGGCGCGGTGACCTCCCTGGGCCGCTCGGTGCGCGCGGAGCTCGGCGGCCTGACGACGGTCGAGGACGTGCTGGCGGCGGCCCGGGGTGAGGCCGGGGACCCGGACGATCCGGCGGTGGCGGCGCTGCGGAGAGCGGCGGAGCTGCGGGCGGAAGCCCTGGGGACGGTCGCATGTCGCTGATCTCCACCCTGGCCCGGCTGGAAGCCGTCAGCACCGGTAGGGCCCAGCCCGCCGCGACCGTCCGCCACCGGCATCTCTCCGACCACCCTCTCGTCTTCGTGCCGCTCACCACCGCGGGCGAGGCCGGTGCCCCGCTCGGCGCGCTCGTCGGCACCGACCGGGACGCCCCGCACCTCCTGGTCGTACCGCAGCCGCGCGACCGGGACCTCAGGTTCGCGTTCCTGGCCGAGCTGGCGGATGTCGTACTGCCGTACGTCGACGGATACGCCGAAGCGGTGGAAGCCGCCGAGCGAAACGAGACCGACCCGGAGACCGGCAAGCGTGTCAAGGTCGAGGTCGAACTGTGCGCGGACGCCCCGCAGCTGATCGTGCCGAGCCGCGCGGGCGTGGATTTCGTACGGCTGCTCGGGCGCTCCATGCGTTTCCGGCGTACGGCGGAGCAGGACCCGGAGACCCCGTATCCGGCCCCGCCCCGGGTGCCGCTGTTGGGCCGGTGGCTGACCCACTTCGGGGAGCGGGCCCGGGTTCCGGGCTCCTCGCTGCTGCTGGCGACGACGGACGTCCTGGCCCGGCACTGGTCCACCGGTCAGTCCACTCTGGAGGACCAGCACCTGGGCGCGCTGCTCGCGTGGATCGACCCACCGGAGGGCCGCTTGGGCGCCGAGGCCGCGCAGGAGGCCGAACTCGCCCGGGACGACCGCGGCCAGCTGCTGCACCCGCCGGCCGGTCCCGCCACCGACCCGGCGTTCGACAACAAGCTGCTCGCGCCCGCCTTCGAGCGCTACGACCGCGCGCGGACCGCCCTGGCCACCGCCGAGGACGGCCTGGAGGCCGAAGACCGGCTCGGCGCGCTCACCGCCGCCGAGCAGGAGATCCGCGCGCTCGTCGCGAGCCGTACCCGCCCCACCTGGGACGCGGTGTGGCAGGGCCTCGACCTGCTGCGGGCGCTGCCGGAAGGCGCGCACGCGGAGGAGCGGTGGACGCGCGACCGCTGGTCGTTCACCAGCCACCGGGACCGGGTCGTGGCGGGCGAACCCCCGCAGCCGCGCCGCGACGACGCGGTCACCGCCGCCAACAAGCTCGCCTCGCGCGAGCGCGAACAGGCCCGCCTGGAGGCGCAGGAGGCGCTCGACGACCCGCTGGTGATGGCGGGGCGGCGGCTGGCAGGGGAGGCGTTCGCCGGGGAGGTCACCGATGTCGTCATGACGTACAGCGAGGGCAGGCGGCCGAGCCCGCGCCCGCTGGTGACCGTGCGGACCGACGACCGGCCGCATCTGGGTGAGCGGGCCAAGGTGTACCGCTCGCTGGGCGGCAAGCCCCAGTCGGCGGAGTTCGTGGGGTCCGAGGAGGAGGGCGCGCTGATCGTGCTCAAGATCCTCGACAAGATGGGCCGCGGCAAGGAGCCGGAGAGCGGGTCCGTCCCCGAGAAGGGCGACCGGGTGTGCTTCACGCTCTTCGAGCACGAGCAGCGCGGCGGCGCGAAGCTGCCCGACCCGGAGGCCACGCCGTGGACGCACGGCGGCCCGCCCGGTGAGGCCGTGCAGGAGGCCGCCGATCCCCTGACCGCGGAGGATGTGCTGTGACCACCCAGGCCCGCCGGGACTTCGATCCCGGTACCGAGGCCGCGCGGGCCACCGACGCGATCCTCCACGACACCCTGCACGGCACCCACCGCGGTGTCGTCGTGGACTCCCCGCCCGGGGCCGGCAAGTCCACGCTGGTCGTCCGCGCGGCCCTGGAACTGGCCGACGCGGGGCGCCCGTTGATGGTCGTCGCGCAGACCAACGCCCAGGTGGACGACCTCGTCCTCAGGCTCGCCGAGAAGAACCCCGAGCTGCCGGTCGGGCGGCTGCACAGCAGTGACGCCGACCCGTACGACAAGGCGCTGGACGACCTGCCCCAGGTCCGCAAGTCGGCGAAGGCGGCTGATCTCACCGGCCTGCCTGTCGTGATCTCGACGGCCGCCAAGTGGGGGCATGTGAAGGTCGACGAGCCGTGGGCGCACGCGATCGTGGACGAGGCGTACCAGATGCGCTCGGACTCGCTGCTGGCCGTGGCGGGCCTGTTCGAGCGGGCGCTGTTCGTGGGCGACCCGGGGCAGCTGGACCCGTTCGCGATCGTCGGCAGCGAGCAGTGGGCGGGGCTGTCGTACGACCCTTCGGCCTCGGCGGTGACGACCCTGCTGGCCCACAACCCCGAACTGCCCCAGCACCGCCTGCCGGTGTCCTGGCGGCTCCCGGCCTCGGCCGCGCCGCTGGTCTCGGACGCCTTCTACCCGTACACACCGTTCCGCAGCGGCACGGATCACGACGACCGCCGGCTCGCCTTCGCGGTGCCCTCGGACGGCTCCGGCCCCGACCGGGTGATCGACGCGGCCGCCGAGTCCGGCTGGGGCCTGCTGGAGCTGCCCGCGCGGCACACTCCGCGCACGGACCCCGAGGCGGTGCGGGCGGTGGCGACCGTCGTACGGCGGCTGCTGGACCGGGGTGGCGCGGCCACGTCGGAGCGCTCGCCGGACCCCGCGCCCCTCACGGCCGACCGCATCGCCGTCGGCACGGCCCACCGGGACCAGGCGGCGGCCGTCCGCAAGGCGCTGGCCGATCTCACCGTCACCGACGTCACGGTCGACACAGCGAACCGTCTCCAGGGCCGCGAGTACGACGTCACGGTCGTCCTGCACCCCCTCTCCGGCCGCCCCGACGCCACCGCCTTCCACCTGGAGACGGGCCGCCTGTGCGTCCTGGCCTCCCGCCACCGCCACGCCTGCATCGTGGTGTGCCGCGCGGGCGTGAGCGACCTCCTGGACGACTACCCGTCGACGGAACCGGTCCAGCTGGGGACGCTGGTGAAGTTCCCGGACGGGTGGGAAGCGAACCACGCGGTGCTGGCACGGCTGGCCGAGCAACGGGTGCCGTGGCGACCTTGACCGACGCCAGCTCCCCACCCCGGCCGGACGGAGTCCGGCTCTTGACCGACGCCGGCCATCGCGCCGTCGGAAGCCGTGAGCGGAACATCGTGGGGGCCGTAGACCTTGGTACCGCCGGAGGTGCCCGGCCCTCTTGCACGGGCGCGGGACAATGGACGGTGGCCCATGCACCTGCGGGCCGTCGGTACGGACGACGTACGAGGAGGATGAAGACATGGCGGAGCCCACGCCGCGTCGGAACGAACCGCGGCTACGCCCCGCGCCCCTGCTGTTCGAGCCCACGCAGGTGGCCGACGACCCGGAGCACTTCTTCGACCTGGAGTCGATCGACGACCCGCGCGCACTGCTGACCCGGTCCACCGAGCTGGCGCACGCGTTCCGCGCGGCGGCGGACCGTGCCGTGGAGTTCCAGGCGATGGCGGCGGCCCAGCTGGCCGACCCCCGTCGCTTCGACCGGCTCACCCCGGCGGACATCGCCGAGCGCGCCGAGTGGACCGAGGACTACGCGAAGAAGATGGTCGAGTTCGGCCGGGACCTGCTGCGCGGCGCCGAGGGCGGGGCGGGGCACGCCGACCCGGTGTGAGCTGTCGCCGCCGTAACCGTCGTAAAAAATCCTTGGCATATGCCAGGCGGGCAAGATACCCCTCCTCACCCCCTCCTGTCCCGTTTTCCCGCAACCCTCAGGAAGCGACTGCTCACGCCCGGTACATGTAGGTGGCATGAGCACACGCGACGAACCGTTCTCCGACCGCTTCGACGTCTCGGGCGTCACGACGGACGGGGCCGCCTGGCTCGCCTCGGCGGGAACGTATCCGCGGAGCACCCTGTCGTTCTGGGAGGAGCGGCCCGCCGCCCCCGTCGTACTGCCCTGCGGCACCGCCTTCGACGTGGTCAGCGCCCCCGCGATGTTCGGGCGCCGGATGCTCGACCGGCTGTGGGACGAGGGGCCGGGGTCGGGGCCGGTGGCCACGCTCCGGGGCCGGATGCTGCTGTTCGCGGCGCCGGGCACGGCCCAGCGGCTGCCGTCCCTGCTGCGCTGGGAGGAGTTCGGCCGTACGGGCGCGATCCCGCCGCTGCTGTGTCACGGCACCGGCGACGCGGTGACCGTCCCGGCCCCGCTGAGCGCCGCGAAGTCCGGGCTGACCTCCCGCTGGCTGGTCGCCCCCGACACCCGTCACCCCTGGCTGCCGGCCCCGGAAATCCTGGTCTGGGCGGCCGTACGGGCGGCCCGGACCGCCGCACGGATTTCGATTTTTCCCCCAGCCGATCAGGATGCTAAGGTCTACGACGTCAGCAGGCGCCGCTAGCTCAGTTGGTTAGAGCAGCTGACTCTTAATCAGCGGGTCCGGGGTTCGAGTCCCTGGCGGCGCACGACACGGTTAGGCCCCTCGCGACAGCGAGGGGCCTTTCGCGTGCCTCGGTCAGCCGACCGCGATCTCCACATTCCACGCACCCGAGGTCGTCCGCCCCGTCACCTTCACCCGGACCCTCTCTCCCGGCACCGTGAACGTCTCGCCGACGCCGGCCGGGGCGTCCGCGAGGGGTGGGTAGACGGAGTTCTCCCAGCAGGCCTCGGTGCGGGGGTGGGCGTCGACGACCTGGACGGGGCCGCCGCCGGACGCGGCGCCGCTGTGGACGCGGTAGACGAGCACGCCCTGTCGGCACACGGCCGCGTCGGCGCCCAGCGCCCCGCGGGCCTCGAAGGCGAGCGCGCTGTCGGATCCGGTGCGGACGACCGCGAGCCTGGTGCCGCGTCCGAGTCCGAAGATCCCTGCGTTGGCGGGACCGGCCTCCAGCGGTTCCAGCGTCAGGCGCGTCGGCTTCGGTCCCCGTACGCACGCCACCTGCCGCCGTTCCAGCCAGCCCAGCTTCCATTTGTGCCAGGCGAACAGGTCGGGGGCGAGCCCGAACTGGCTGCCCATCAGGTCCCAGTCGCCGACGTAGGTGTCCCAGTCGCCCTTGCCGTCCATGGGCCGGTGGTAGAGGTCCGGCAGGTCGAAGACGTGCCCGGTCTCGTGGGCCAGGACCAGCCGGTCCGGGGGGTGCTTCTCGAAGACGGTGACGACCCGGCGGACGTCCGTGCCGTCGGCGCGCAGCGGCACGTCCAGGTTGACGACCTTCGTGGCGTCCGAGTCGACGCCGGGCGCGTCCGGGTCGGCGACGAAGTAGACGACGTCGTAGCGCGAGAAGTCGACCTGGCGGTCGGCCGCGGCGAGCGCGTCGTGCAGATAGGCGGCCCGGTCCGCGGGCTTCCAGTCGCGCTGTATGGCGTACGCCGTCGACGGGCGCGGCATCCGGATCCACTGCCGCAGCGGGTGCGGGCGCAGCGTGAAGCGGCCGTAGGAGGCGCGCTCGAAGAAGTCCGTGGTGGCCGGGAAGTGATCGGCGGTCAGCTCGGCGGGCGTGGTCATCGGCCGGGCGTCCGGGAAGGACAGGAAGACCATCACCGCGCCGAGGGAGCGGGCCGGGCGCGGATAAGCCGTGTTCCAGGTGTCGACACCCTCCGAGTGGTGGGCCTCGGTGCGTTCCAGGGTGCAGGGCGCCGAGGAGAAGGGTTCGGCGACCGAGGGACCGGTGACGAGGGAGGTGGCGGCGAGGGCCGTCATCGTGGTGAACACGGCCGCGGTGCTGCGCAGTCGGGGGCGCGGAAGGGTGCGCGGAAACAGGCGCGGCAACGGGACCTCCGGGAGCGGTTCGCGGGACACCGCTCCCAGACTGTGCGTGTTTGCGGTAATACGTCCTGTTTATCTGCACCGGACGAGTGAGTTGGCGTGACCTGCCAAAGCGGCCGACACCCCCGAATCGCTCACGGAACGTCACAAGCGATCCTGGAGCCGAAGAACCCGTCCAGCTGCGGGCAGAAACGATCTGCCAGAAGGGGTTGCCGGTCCGCGAGACTGGGCAATGGCTGGAAGGGCCTGGGGGCAGCCTCTATGATCGGCACACTTTCCTGCGCGGACAGCGATCGAGTGCACTGCGGGAGCTAGCGGTGAACGGAACGTCCGAAGGGCCGGCGCCCGCGGCAGACCTCGACGGGTCAGCCGTAACAGAGAGTGACATCACGACAGCTGCTGGTACCGGGGCACCGGCACACCGTGCGGCCTTCGCGGCAGCGCCGCTGGCCATGGCGGTGGTGGACCGCGAGGGCACGGTCGTCGACGCCAACGCCTCCTTCGGCGAGTTGCTGGGCGCCGTACCGGAGGAGTTGGCCGGGGCGGCCGCCGCGGATCTGGTGGACCTTGCCTCGGACGCCCGTACCTGGCACGCCTATCGCGAGGTGCTGCGCGGCCGACAGGCGAAGCTGCGCTGCAAACGGCGGCTGAAGCATCCCGACGGGCACTCCATGTGGGCGCAGATCACGATCACTCCGTTGGCCGACGGGATGCCAGGGGTGCTGCTGTCCGTCGCCGACATCACCGCCCGGCGGGAACTCCAGGCGCGGCTGCGGCACTTGCAGATGCACGACCCGGTGACCCGGCTGCCCAACCGCACGCTGTTCTTCGAGCGGCTGACGGCCGCCCTTGAGCCGGAGTCGTGCGAACAGGGCGGCACGGGCCGCATCGGCCTGTGCTATCTGGACCTGGACGGCTTCCAGGCCGTCAACGACACCCTCGGCCACCGGGTCGGCGACCGGCTGCTCGCCGCCGTCGCCGAGCGCCTGACACGCTGTGCGGACGAGGCGGGCCACGGCCGGGCGACGGCTCCGCTGGTGGCGCGGCTGGGCGGCGACGAGTTCGCGCTGCTCGTCGAGGACTCCACGGGCACCGAGCAGCTCGCCGACCTCGCCGAGTCGCTGCTGAAGGCGATCCAGGCGCCCTTCGACGTCTCCGGCAACCGTATGTCGGTGTCGGCGTCGATCGGGGTCGTCGAGCGGCAGGCGGCGGGCACCTCGGCGACGGGTCTGATGCAGGCCGCCGACACCACGCTGTACTGGGCCAAGGCCGACGGCCGGGATCGCTGGACCCTCTTCGACCCCGAGCGCAACGCCCACCGGGTGACCCGCCAGGCGCTCGCCTCCACGCTCCGCCCGGCCATCGAGCGCGGCGAGTTCCAGCTGGAGTACCAGCCGCTGGTGGGCATGGAGGACGGGCGGCTGCGCGGGGTCGAGGCGCTGGTGCGCTGGAACCACCCGCAGTTCGGGATGCTGACGCCGAATCGGTTCATCGCACTGGCCGAGGAGGACGGCTCGATCGTCCCGCTGGGCCGCTGGGTCCTGGTCACCGCCTGCCGCCAGGCCCGGCAGTGGCAGCTGGACCACCCCGACGAGCCGCCGATCTTCGTCAGCGTCAACGTGGCGGTCCGTCAGGTGTGGGACTCCGACCTGGTCGCGGACGTGGCGAAGACCCTCGCGGAGACCGGCCTCGCCCCGCACCTCCTCCAGCTCGAACTCACCGAGTCCGCGGTGATGGGCTCGGCGGGCCGTCCGCTGCAGGCCCTTCAGGCCCTCAGTGACATGGGCGTCGGGATCGCGATCGACGACTTCGGCACCGGTTACTCGAACCTCGCGTACCTGAGCCGCCTGCCGGTGTCCGTCCTGAAGCTGGACGGCTCCTTCGTGCGCGGCTTCCAGTACGAGGGGGAGGGCGTCGCTCCGAACCCGGCCGACGAGGTCGTCGTCGAGGCGATGATCCAGCTGGCCCACCGCCTCGGCCTCACCGTCACCGCGGAGTGCGTCGAGACCTCGGCCCAGGCCACCCGGCTGCGCCGCATCGGCTGCGACACCGGCCAGGGGTGGCTGTACTCACGGCCGGTGTCGCCGGATCGTATCTCCGGGTTGATGCGGGTGCAGGCGTAGGCGCTCCGCAGGGGGTGCCGCGGTGTGCCGTCGAGCGTCCGCGGGGATGTCGTGGCTGGTCGCGCTCACGCGGCGGAGCCGCAGGTCGATACAGCCCCGCGTCCCTTCAGGGCGCTGCCGAACCGCGGCGGACGTCGCCCGACCCGCTCAGCCGGCCGTCGGCAGCCCGTAGGCGTCCGCGACGAGTTCGTACGAGCGCAGGCGTACGTCGCCGCCGTGGGCGTTGCCCGTGAGCATCAGTTCGTCGGCGCCGGTGCGCTTGTGGAGGTCGTCGAGGCCGGAGCGGACCTCGTCCGGGGTGCCGTGGATGACGTTGGCGTTCCAGGAGGCGGCGAACTCCTCCTCCATGGGGCTGAACTCGTACGCCTCGGCCTCCTCGGGGGTGGGGACCAGGCCGGGGCGGCCGGTGCGCAGGCGGATCATGCTGAGCGCGGCGGCGCGGACCTGGCGGCGGGCCTCCTTCTCGTCGTCGGTGGCGAGGGCGGAGACGCCGATGAGGGCGTACGGCTCGTCGAGGACCGCGGAGGGCCGGAAGGACTCCCGGTAGAGGTCGAGGGCCGGGACGGTGTTCTGCGCCGAGAAGTGGTGCGCGAAGGCGAAGGGCAGACCGAGGCTGCCGGCCAGGCGGGCGCTGAAGCCGGAGGAGCCGAGCAGCCAGACCGGCGGGCGGTGCGGGGACTGCACGCCGCCGGGTGAGGTCGCCTGGACGGGGCCGGGTACCGCGTGGATACGGCGGTAGCGGTGGCCGTCAGGGAAGTCGTCGTCCAGGAAGCGGATGAGCTCGGCGAGCTGCTCGGGGAAGTCGTCGGCACCCTCGTGGAGGCGCTCGCTGCGGCGCAGGGCGGCGGCGGTGGCGCCGTCCGTGCCCGGTGCCCGGCCGAGGCCCAGGTCGATACGGCCCGGGGCCATCGCCTCCAGGGTGCCGAACTGCTCCGCGATCACCAGCGGGGCGTGGTTGGGGAGCATGACACCGCCGGAACCGAGCCGGATGCGGCTGGTGCGGGCGGCGAGGTGGGCCAGGATCACCGCGGGCGAGGAGGAGGCCACGCCCGGCATGGAGTGGTGCTCGGCGACCCAGTAGCGGTGGTAGCCGCGGGCCTCCGTGAGCTCGGCGATGGCGACGCTGGTGCGCAGGGCGTCGGTGGCCGTGCGTCCGGCACCTACGGTGACCAGGTCCAGTACGGAGAGGGGTACGGGGGCAGTGCCCTGTGCGGTACCCCGGATCTCGTCTTCCGCCACGGTGGGCTCCTCCTGTGTTCCTGTGTGTCGCCGTGCGCTGTCGCTCCCGAGGTAACAGGGGAATGTCCCCGGTTGTTCCCGGGGGTTCCGGGAGGCGAGGCGTCGCGGCGGATCCACGACGTCCTACGGAGCGTCATGTTCCGTATCCCGCAAGGGAGTTCGCCGCTTGGGAAAGAGGTGCCCGGGTACCCGAAATGCCCCGATACCCAAACGGAGGCAGACTCCATGACGCGCTCGAAGACACCGCGAACGCAAGGGCCGGGCACCCTCGAACCCGGCACCAGACAACGCGACCAGCTGTCCATCCGTATCGCCGACACCGCGTGGACCGCGCTGTGTGTCGTGGCCGGCCTGTGGGCGGTCCTGACCTGCGTCGACGCAGTGCGCGGCACGGGCTCGTGGGCGTACTGCGCCGTGGCCCTCGTCCTGCTCGCCCTCGGTCTGACGATGCGGATCCTCGGCATCCGCCGCCGGGCCCGTACCCGGCTGTGAGGGGGAACGCCGTGGACCGCGTCAATGACCTGCTCAGCAGGCATCTGTGGCTTCAGTACCTGCTGTCCGTGCTGGCCGCTTCCGCCCTGGTCCTGCTGCTGTTCCCCGGGCGGTCGCCCGCCTCGGTCCTGGCGCGCATGGCCTTTACCGCACTCGGCGGGATCGTCGTCGTGGCCGTCGTGCGCCGCAAGGAGAAGCGGGCCGCCGGATCGACGGACAGTCTCGTCGTACTGGACCGCAAGCTGCGCCGGGGCGAGGTCCCCACCGCGCCCGAGGAGCGGCAGGCCATGCGTGACCTGGTCGAACAGCGCCTGCACCGCTCCCGCCATCGCGTCGCGGCCCAGATCTTCCTCGTCCTGCTGTTCGGTACCGTCGTGGTGCTGACGGCCCTGACCGCGGAGCTGCGGCAGACCCTCGGCTTCGCCGTGTTCAGCGTTGTCTTCGTGGGCTGGCTCGTCCTCTACGGCAACCTCCAGCACCGGCGGCTGCGCACGATGCGCGCGGCGCTCACCGCCGGGGCGGATCAGGACCGGGGGTGGGGAGTGGCCGGTGACGGCGGTGGACCGTCGGCGGTGAACCACCGGTGACGGCGGTGGACCGTCGGCGGTGGGCACCTGAACCCGGCGACGGACGGTCCGCGGTGCGCACCTGAACCCGGCGACGGACCGTCGGCGGTGCGCTTGGACTCGGTGCGGGCGCCGCAGGCGCGCCGGCGGACACGGCCCACAGATGCGTGGGCCGGCACGTCCTCTACGGCCACGTCCTCTACGGCCACCTCCAGCACCGCCGACTGCGCACCAAGCCACCCGTGACGGCGACGGACCGTCGGTGGTGCGCCCCGGACTCGGTGGCCGGCGCCGCAGGCGCACCGCCGGACACGGCCACGAAGACCCGCGGCGAGTCCGGCGGGCGCGTCCGCCTCATACCTGGACGATCGGCTCCTTGGTGAACAGCGCGCCCAGTGTCGGCGCGTTCACCCTGCGGTCGGCCAGGCGCAGCGCCTCCCAGACGGTGACCTGGTTCGCGGTGAGGACCGGCTTGCCGAGTTCCTTCTCCAGGGCCGGGATGTGGGTGGCCGTGTGGAGGGCCGTGTCCGGGAGGAGGACCGCCTCGGCGTCCGGGGTGTCGGCCGCCCGGGCCAGCGTGAAGACCTCCTCCTCGCCCCAGGTGCCGACCTCCGCGGCGGTGATGATCCCGGCGCCGCGGACCTGGAGGACCTCGATACCGCCCGCCCGCAGGAAATCGGCGAACAGGCCCGCCACGTCGTCCGGGTAGGTCGCCGCGACCGCCACCCGCCCGGCCCCGATCTCCTGGGCCGCGTGCACGAAGGCGAACGACGTCGAGGAGGCGGGCAGGCCGGCCGTGCGGGCCAGGGTGCGGACCTGTTCGTGGGCGCCCTCCCAGCCGTGGACGAAACTGCCGCTGGTACAGGCCCAGACGACGGACTCGGCACCCGTCATGCGCAGTTCCTCGACGCCCGCGGCGAGCCGCGCGGCCGAGCCCATCTCCAGCAGGGCGTCCACGCGGTGGGCGTCCGTGCCGATGTCGGTGTGGACGACGTCGAGGCGGATGTCGCTGCCCAGGAGCTGTTCGATGCGCGGGTAGTCGTCCTCGGCGGAGTGGCCCGGGTAGAGGAATCCGAGTGCGGTCATGTCCAGCCTTCCTGCTGCTGTTCTCCGTCCGGCAGTTCCCGGACTTCCGGCAGACCCGGAATCTCCGGGCGCACGGGACCGGACCTCGCCGCCGGGTCGATCAGCGCCTGGTACGGTCCCACGGCTCGGGTACCCAGTCGGCGCAACGCCGCCCACATGGTCACCTGGTTGGCCGAGATCACCGGGATGCGCAGTTCCGCCTCCAGTTGCGGGATGACGTCGTACGTCGGCAGGTTGGTGCAGCTGATGAACAGCGCCTGGGCGTCGGCCCGTACGGCCTTGTGGGCCATCTCGGAGACCTGGCGGTAGGGCACCTTCCAGATGTGCCGGGTCAGACCCATGTAGGCGCACCCGGTGACCGAGACGCCCGCCTCGGCGACGTACTCCTCCAGCGACCTGGTCACCGACACGGTGTACGGCGTCACCAACGCGACCCGGCGTACGTCGAGCTCGGCGAGGGCGTCCAGGAGGGCGCCGGACGTGGTCAGGGACGGGACCGCGCCCGCCCTGGTCATGGCCGCGCACATGGCGCGTTCCCCGGCGATCCCGCCGACGAAGCTGCCGGAGGTGCAGGCGTAGGCGACGACCTCGGGGGCGATGGCGTTGAGCGTGCGCACGGCGTCGTGCAGGGTCTCGTGCTCGCTGACCAGACGGGCCAGGTCGAGACTGACCTCGACGGGGACGTACGGGGTGCGGGTCAGATGGAGCGAGATCTCGTCGGGGACCCAGCGCCACAGCTCACGGTCGAGCGCGAAGTCGAAGGGGGCGACGACACCGACACCGCGCTGCGGGCGCGGACCACCTAGAAAGGAAACGTCCATGGCAGGGACCGGCCTCACGGTGGGAGACGGGGGGACAGCGGAACGTGCACAACGCCCGTGTTGACGAAGGTAGGTTCGGGTGCGAGCGTGGTCAATCCGCCCATGTCACGCTCACGTCACGCCGGAGTTGCCACCGGCGTCCCCGCCCACGTCAGACGCTCGGCCGCGGTGCGGAAACCGGCGGAAAAAGGTCGGTCACCCCGCCTGGATGTGCAGAACCCGGCCGCGCGGCTCTCCGTAGAAACGGTGCCTCGATGTCCGTCCCCACCCTCCTCGTCCTCGACGCCGATCCCCTGCCACGCCTCGGAAAGCTCACCGGCCGGGCCCGGATCGAGCACGCGGACGCGACCACGCTCGCCGAACGGCTGCCGTTCGCCGATGTGCTGCTGGTCTGGGACTTCACCTCGACCGCGGTGCGTGACGCGTGGCCGGGCGAGGGCCCGCGGCCGCGCTGGGTGCACACGGCGAGCGCGGGCGTGGACCACCTGATGTGCCCCGAACTCGCCGCCTCCGACACGAGGGTGACCAACGCGCGCGGTGTCTTCGACCAGCCGATCGCCGAGTACGTGGCAGCGCTGGTCCTGACCATGGCCAAGGACCTGCCCCGCACCCTGGAACTCCAGCGGGAGGGCGTGTGGCGGCACCGGGAGTCCCAGCGGGTGGCCGGCACGCGCGCGTGCGTGGTCGGTTCGGGGCCCATCGGCCGGGCGATCGTCGCCACCCTGAAGGCGCTCGGCATCACCACCGCCCTCGTCGGCCGCCGCTCCCGCACCGGGATCCACGGCCCCGACGACCTCGACCGGCTGATGGCCCGCGCCGACTGGGTGATCGCGGCCGCACCGCTCACCGCGGACACGAAGGGCATGTTCGACGCCCGGCGCTTCGGGATGATGCAGCCCTCGGCCCGGTTCATCAACATCGGCCGCGGTCAGCTGGTCGTGGAGGACGCGCTGGTGGAGGCGGTGTCCAAGCGGTGGATCGCCGGTGCCGCCCTCGACGTCTTCGACACCGAACCCCTGCCGCCCGACAGCCCGTTGTGGCAGGTCCCGGGGCTGATCGTGTCCCCGCACATGAGCGGCGACACGATCGGCTGGCGCGATGAACTCGGCACGCAGTTCGTGGAGATGTACGAGCGCTGGGCCGCGGGCCGAGCACTGACGAACGTGGTCGACAAGCAACGCGGGTATGTCCCAGGGCACTGAACGTCGAACGGAGGGACAGCACATGCAGGACCTCTCGGAACTGACCGCCGTACAACTCGTCGAGGGCTACCGCAAGGGCGAGTTCAGCCCCGTCGAGTCCACCCGGGCGGCCCTGGATCGGGCCGAGGAGATCCAGCCCGAGGTGAATGCATTCGTCCGTGTCACCGGCGAGGAGGCCCTGGCACAGGCCCGCGCCTCGGCCGACCGGTGGCGGCGCGGCGAGCCGTCCGGCGCGGTGGACGGGGTGCCGGTCACGGTGAAGGACATCCTCCTGATGCGCGGAGCGCCCACCCTCAAAGGCTCCAAGACGATCCCGGAGTCCGGCCGTTGGGACGAGGACGCCCCGTCCGTCGCCCGACTGCGCGAACAGGGTGCCGTCTTCCTCGGCAAGACCACCACCCCCGAGTTCGGCTGGAAGGGCGTGACGGACTCCCCGCTGTCGGGCGTGACCCGCAATCCGTACGACCCGACGCGCACCACGGGCGGCTCCAGCGGGGGTGCGGCCGCGGCCGTGGCGCTCGGGGCCGGGCCGCTCGCGCTCGGCACCGACGGTGGGGGCAGTGTCCGTATCCCGGCCGCGTTCTGCGGGATCTTCGCGCTGAAGCCGACGTACGGGCGGGTGCCGCTGTACCCGGCGAGCGCGTTCGGCACGCTCGCCCATGTGGGCCCGATGACCCGGGACGCGGCGGACGCGGCGCTGCTGCTGGACGTGATCGGGGTGCCGGACTCCCGCGACTGGTCGGCGCTGGGCCCGGCATCCGGTCCGTATACGGCGGCTCTGCGGGGCGGGGTGCGGGGCCTGCGGATCGCGTACTCGCCGTCCCTCGGCGGCCAGGTCGCCGTACAGCCCGGGGTCGCGGCCGCGGTCCGCCGTGCCGTGGAACGCCTCGCCGAACTGGGCGCGTACGTCACCGAGGCCGACCCCGACTTCACCGACCCGGTGGACGCCTTCCACACCCTGTGGTTCAGCGGGGCGGCCCGGGTGACCCAGCATCTGGGGCCGCACCAACGCGAGTTGCTGGATCCCGGGCTCCGTGAGATCTGCGGTCAGGGGGCGCGGTACAGCGCGCTGGACTACCTCGCCGCGGTGGACGTCCGGATGGAACTCGGCCGCCGCATGGGCCGTTTCCACGACTCCTACGACCTGCTGGTCACCCCGACGCTCCCGATCACCGCGTTCGAGGCGGGCACCGAGGTCCCGAAGGGCTCGGGCCACCGCCGCTGGACGGGGTGGACGCCGTTCACGTACCCCTTCAACATGACGCAGCAGCCGGCGGCGAGCGTCCCCGTCGGCACGGACGGCGACGGGCTGCCGGTGGGACTCCAACTCGTGGCGGCCCGGCACCGGGACGACCTGGTGCTGCGGGCGGCTCACGCCCTGTACGGGACGGGAGCCGCGGGGATCGCGCCGTCCGCCTAGGCCCGGCTGAAACGCAGGCTCTCGCCGAGGGCGCCCGCCCGCCAGAGGTCGTTGCAGCCCTCGGCCAGGGCGTCCAGGCCCTCCACCACCTGCCCCCACACGATGCCCGGCACCCAGCCCACATCGCCGTTCAGGAGCAGGTTGTTGCGTTCGTAGAAGAGGGCCAGGTCGACGAGTGTCGCGCCCGCGTCGACCTCGCGGTCGTAGCCGTGGGACTTGGTGCCGAGCTGGGCGCCCGCGAAGGAGAAATAGCAGAGATCGCCGGGTATGGGGGTGATGGTCGGATTCTCCAGGGGTGGCTCTGTTTCCGCGAAAGGCGGGAAAAGGGCGTAGATCTCGTTGCGTGCGTACTTTGCGTGATAGACGTCGCCGGCGAGCGGGAGGGCGTTCCACACGGCCGCGCAGGTGATCGGCGCGCGGTCGTCGAGGAGCTTTGCGGTCGCGGTGATCCCGCGCTTGACCAGCGAGACTTCGATGTAGCGGTCAGCCATGCATTCCATGGTCCCCCGCCGGTCAAGAGGGCCTTCGTGCGGAACGGGGCTCAAATCGATCTGCATAAGTCGCATTCGGTCGGGTAGCCGCGCCGCCATGGCTCCACCACTGGAACATGGCATACACACCTCCTCCGGAACCACACGCCGGTCGCTGCTCGCGGGGGTGGCGGCGGCCGGAGTGCTCGGCGTGTCCGGGTGCTCGCGCGTGGCGACCGCTTCGACCACGAACGGCGGCGACCTCCTCGACCGGCTGAGGGCAGCCGGTGTCGTACGGCTGGGAATCGCCGGTGAGATCCCCTTCGGGTACATCGACAAGAACGGCGAACTGACGGGCGAGGCGCCCGAGTTGGCCTCGGCCATCTTCAAGCGGCTCGGGGTGGACCGGGTGCAGCCCGTGCCGACGGACTTCGGCTCACTCATCCCGGGGCTGAAGTCGCAGCAGTTCGATGTCGTCGCCGCCGGGATGTATGTGACACCCGAGCGCTGCCAACAGGTCATCTTCGCCGACCCCGACTACCAGATCCAGGACTCCTTCGTCGTGAAGAAGGGCAATCCGCTGGGCCTGCACAACTACGAGGACGTCGTACGGAAGAAGGCGAGGTTCTGCACCTCGACCGGGAACGCGCAGATCGGGTACGTCGTCGAGGCGGGGTACAAGGAGAGCGACATCCTGCTGGTCCCCGACCAGGTGGCGGGCCTGAACGCCGTGGAGGCGGGGCGGGCCGACGTGTTCGCCGGTACCGCGGTCACCACCCGTGCGGTGGTGAAGAAGTCCCGCAAGGCCGAGGCGACGAAACCGTTCTCCGCGATCGTGGACGGGAAGCCGCACATCGACGGCGGCGCGTTCGCCTTCCGGCCGACCGAGACGAATCTGCGGGACGCCTTCAACGTCGAACTGCACGCGCTGAAGAAGAGCGGGGAGGTGCTCCGGATCCTGCGACCCTTCGGCTTCACGGAGACGGAGATGACGACCCTCACCGCGAAGGAGCTGTGCGCGGGAGGAGGCGCCGTATGACCTCGGGATTGTGGGAACTCGTCCTCAGGGGCGTCTGGACGACGGTCCAACTGCTGGTGTTCAGCGCACTGCTGGCCACCGCCGTGTCCTTCATCGTCGGGATCGCGCGCACCCACCGGCTGTGGATCGTCCGCTTCCTCGCGGGCTTCTACACCGAGGTGTTCCGCGGGACCTCGGCACTCGTGATGATCTTCTGGGTGTTCTTCGTGCTGCCGCCTGCCTTCGGCTGGCAGCTGGTGCCGATGTGGGCGGGCACGCTCGCGCTCGGGCTGACCTACGGGGCGTACGGCTCTGAGATCGTGCGCGGAGGACTCCAGGCGGTCGATCCGGCGCAGCAGGAGGGCGGCATCGCGCTGAGCTTCACGCCCTGGCAGCGGCTCAGGCTGATCCTGCTGCCGCAGGCGGTGCCGGAGATGATCCCGACCTTCTCCAACCTGCTGATCGAGCTGCTCAAGGGCACCGCGCTGGTGTCCGTGATGGGCATGGGCGACCTGGCCTTCAGCGGCAACCTCGTACGGCTCGCGCTTCAGGAGAGCGCGGAGATCTACACGTACGTCCTGCTCATCTACTTCGTGATCGCCTTCCTGCTGACCCGCCTGATGCGCGGCCTGGAGAAGAAGCTGAAGGCGGGCGTCGGCAAGGCGCCCACCCGCGAGGTCAAGGTGCCTGAGACCGTGGGGAGTGGTGTCGCGTGACCTGGGACTGGAATGCCGTCGCCGACTTCATGCCGAGTTTCTGGGACGGGCTGCTCGTCACCCTTCAGGCCCTCGTCCTCGGCTCGCTGATCTCCTTCGTGCTCGGACTCGTCTGGGCGCTGCTCATGAGGGTGCCGAGCCGCTGGGTGCGCTGGCCGGTGTCGGTGGTCACGGAGTTCGTGCGCAACACCCCGCTGCTGGTCCAGCTGTTCTTCCTGTTCTACGTGCTGCCCGAGTGGGGCCTGACCCTCTCCGCGATGACCACCGGCGTCCTCACCATCGGGCTGCACTACTCGACGTACACCATGCAGGTCTACCGGGCCGGCATCGAGGCGGTGCCGGTCGGCCAGTGGGAGGCCGCGACGGCGCTGAACCTGCCGCGCGTCAGGACCTGGCAGGTGGTGATCCTGCCACAGGCGATCCGGCGGGTGGTCCCGGCGCTCGGAAACTACGTCACCGCGATGCTCAAGGACACGCCGATGCTCATGGCGATCACGGTGCTGGAGATGCTCGGACAGGCCCGGAACTTCTCGCAGCAGCACTTCGAGTTCACCGAGCCCCTGACGGTGATCGGCGTGGCCTTCATTCTCGTCTCCTACCTGGCCTCCCTTCTCCTGCGATCCCTGGAGCGACGTCTTGTCCGCTGACACCCCCCTGATGAAAGACTCCGACGCGAACACCAACCCGCCGGTGGACGGCAGCGAACTGATCCGCTTCGAGAACGTGACCAAGCGCTTCGGGTCGAACACGGTCCTGGACCGGCTGGACTTCTCCGTCGACTCCGGCAAGCACGTGACGCTGATCGGTCCCTCCGGGTCCGGCAAGACCACGATCCTGCGGATGCTGATGACGCTGACCAAGCCCGACGAGGGCACGGTCACCGTCGACGGCGAGAAGCTGTTCCCCGCGCCGGAGAAGCAGCTCCGCGAGGTGCGCAAGAAGATCGGGATGGTCTTCCAGCAGTTCAACCTGTTCCCGAACATGTCGGTGCTCAGGAACATCACCGAGGCGCCGGTCACCGTCCTCGGCATGTCCAAGGACGAGGCGGAGGCACGCGCGCGTGACCTGCTCGACCTGGTGGGGCTCGCCGACAAGTGCGACGCCCGGCCGACGCAGCTGTCCGGCGGGCAGCAGCAGCGGGTGGCGATCGCGCGGGCGCTCGCGATGCGGCCGCAGGTGCTGCTGCTGGACGAGGTGACCTCCGCGCTCGACCCCGAGCTGGTCGCCGGCGTCCTCGACGTGCTGCGGGACATCGCCCGCACCACCGACATCACGATGCTCTGCGTGACCCATGAGATGAACTTCGCCCGGGACATCTCCGACCAGGTCCTGATGTTCGACTCGGGCCGCATCATCGAGTCGGGAGCCCCGGAGAAGATCTTCAGCGACCCGGAGCAGGACCGGACCCGGGAATTTCTCAGCGCGGTGCTGTGACTACAAGAGGTGAACGACGTTCAATGTTCGAGGTCCCGGACCCGGGTCATGTCGTTGGCATATGCCAGCGTGTCAGCGCCCCTGCTGAGAGCCCCGACCCGGGGACGGAATCTCGTCAACAGCCGCTCACTACCAGCCTTTTGACGGTTATCGTGGAAGGGATCGCTTTCCGGATTACTGCCCAGTAGTAGTGCACGAGCGAGCCGCAGGGGGAACCACCGTGGCGCTGAAGCACGAGCCGACCGCGCCGTACCACTCGGCCCAGGACGCACTGCGCGTCCTGGAGACGGTGGCGCGGCACACCACCGGAGTCACCGACGCCGAACTCGCCCGTACCACCGGCCTCGACCCCGAGCGGCTGACCACGCTCCTGAGGATGCTGCGCCGCGAGGGGTACGTCGAGCAGGTCGCCGACGGCGCGTATGTGACGGGGGCGGCCCTGACCAGGCTGAGCTCCGCCCACGGCCGCGACCAGGCGCTGCGCGAGAAGCTCCAGCGCACCCTCGACGAGCTGCGCGACTCCATCGGTGCGGCCGTCTACATCAGCCGGTACGTCGACGGCGAGGTCACCATCGCCCAGTACGCCGACGGTCCCGCGACCCCGGCGGTCAACGAGTGGGTGGACTTCCGCTCCTCCGCCCACGCGACCGCCCTCGGCAAGAGCCTGCTCAGCCAGCTCGACCACAACGGCCGCCGCGACCATCTCTCCCGGCACCGGATGACGCGCCTCACCTCGCGCACCATCACCAACGACAAGCTCCTGCTCTCCCGCCTGGAGGCCCAGCCGCCGACCGTCCCCCACCTCGACCTGCAGGAGTACGCGGTGGGCACGGTGTGCGCGGCGGTGCCGATCACGGCGGGGTCGCTGGTGGGATGCCTCGCACTGTCGTTGCCGGTCCAGCAGGCGCATCGGCTGCGCGCGGCGACGGACCGTCTGAACAAGGGGGCGGCACCGGTTCTCCTGTCACTGGCGATCTAGGAGGTCGTCCGTCGCCTTCGGGCCTGTGGGGGCTGATCGCGCCCACAGGCCCGCCCCCCTGGGTGGGACCGCTCGCCCGTGGTCAGAAGCACCCCCTCCGACCGGGTAGTATTTTCTCTGTCGCCAGCCGCCGAGAGGTGGACGGCGAGAGTCATGCGCCGCTAGCTCAGTTGGTTAGAGCAGCTGACTCTTAATCAGCGGGTCCGGGGTTCGAGTCCCTGGCGGCGCACCGGTGAAGGGCCTCTCGTGGGAGCGAGGGGCCCTTCGGCGTATCCCGGGGTGCCGAGAAGGCGGCCGGGGGTCTGGGGGTTGCCCCCAGAAGACGCAGCATCAGCGGGTCCGGGGTTCGAGTCCCTGGCGGCGCACCGGTGAAGGGCCCTTCGTGGGAGCGAAGGGCCCTTCGGCGTTTTCGCGGACCCACACCGGGTCACCGCAGTCGACCCCCTCCTTCCTGAGCCGCGCCCGGTTGATCTTGTTCGTCGCCGTGACCGGCATCCGCTCCACCACCCGTACGAACCGGGGCGCCATCTTCGTCCCCAGATCCGGCTGGCGGCGCAGAAACTCGGCGAAGTCCTGCGGCGAGAAGCTCCCGGCGATCGTCGCCATGACCTGGTCGCCGGTCACCGGATCCGGCACCGCGTACACGGCGACGGCGTCCGCCCCCTCGTACCGCGCGAGGATGTTCTCGATCATCGCGGCGGCCAGGTTCTCGCCGTCGACCCGGATCCGGTCGTCGGTACGGCCGGCGAAGTACAGGTAGTCGTCACGGTCCCGGTAGAAGAGGTCGCCGGTCCAGTACCAGCCGCCCCGGAGCCGCTCGGCCTCCGCCTCCGCGTTGCGCCAGTACCCCTCGAAGGGGTTCGGCCCCTGGTTCACCAGCTCCCCAATCGCCTCGTCCCCGTTCAGCAGCCGCCCGGCCGCGTCGAACACGGCCGGCGGGCACTCCGCACGCGTCTCCTGATCCAGTACGACGAGCCCCGGCCCCGCCCGCCCCACCGCACCCTGAGGAGTCCCCGGCGCCCACTGGATCGCCGCCCCGCCCTCGGAGGACCCGTACCCCTCCACCAGCCGCACCCCGAACCGCCGCTCGAAGGCCGCCGCGTCCACGGCACCCGCCTCCGTGCCGAAGCCGAGCCGCAGCGGGTTGTCCCGGTCGTCCTCGCGCGGCTCGGTGGCGAGGACGTACTGGATCGCCCGGCCCACATAGGTGAAGTACGTCGCCCCGTACTGCCGTACGTCCGTCAGGAACCCCGACGCCGAGAACCTCCGCCGCAGCGCGACCCCGGCCCCGCTCGCCAGCGCGGGCGCCCAGTCGGCGATCACCGCGTTGCCGTGGAACATCGGCATGCAGAC
Source organism: Streptomyces sp. NPDC048420 (assembly GCF_040651535.1). Taxonomy (NCBI): domain Bacteria; kingdom Bacillati; phylum Actinomycetota; class Actinomycetes; order Kitasatosporales; family Streptomycetaceae; genus Streptomyces; species Streptomyces sp. NPDC048420. Next base: position 64,167 of record NZ_JBEZKG010000018.1, on the reverse strand, counting down.
GTAGTGCACCCCGTCCGGACCGAGCCGGAACTGGTCGGCCAGGGAACGCCCGGCTGCGGCCAGTCGGCCCTGGGAGCACAGCGCGGCCTTGGGGGCGCCGGTGGAGCCGGAGGTGAAGTAGAGGAGGAGACGGTCCTCGGGGGTGGCGCGGGAGGCGTCCGGTTCGGCACCGGCGTAGGGCGCGAGCAGGGTGTCGTACTCCTCGGTGCCGGTCACCAGGAGGCGGACGCCGGGCAGGTCGAGGCCCCGTAGCAAGGGGAGTCGGGACGGTTCGGTGATCAGCAGCCGGCACTCGGTGTGCAGGATGTCGCGGGCGAGTTCGGGGCCCCGGCGGGTGGGGTTGATGCCGGCGACGGCCGCGCGGGCGACGGCGGCCGCGCTCAACCACAACGGATACTCAGAGGTGTTGTCGAGAAGGACCCCGATGTGGGCGCCGGGTGGCAGCAGGTCGGTGAGCAGCGCCGCCCGGACGGCGGCACCCGCGGCCACCTCGTGATGGGTGAGCCTGTCCCCCTCGAACCACAGCCCGGGCCGGTGGTCACCCCACCGTCCGGCGACGAGCTCCGCGACCGTACGCCTCCTGGAGTCCATGGAGGCGTACGGTAATTGACGAGTCGTCAGATGTGGAGAGCCGGGGGCCTGTGACTGGGCTGTCCACAGCTCGCGTGGGGAAGCCGGCTCAGAACGTGACGTCCGAGCAGGCGTAGAACGCGTTCGTCGTGTCGGCCACTGTCCACACCGCGACGATGACGTGCCGTCCGCTGAGCCCGGACGGCAGGGTGCCGCTGTGGGAGAGGGTGGAGGGAGGTCGCTGGCCGTTGTAGGGGACGGTCAGGAACGGGGTGAGGGTGAGGTCGGAGCGGGCCAGGTTGTGGTTCTGGTTCCAGCCCGCCTTGGTGACGTAGTACTTGAAGTCGGTCGTCGCGTGCATCGCGGTGAACTGCCAGCGGAACGTGTAGCTCTGACCGCCCGTCACCTTCGTCGCGGGCCAGGCGGTGCCCGAGGGCGTCCGCGGCGCGCTGAGTTGGCTGAAGCGGCTCACGCCGCCGTTGCATATCTGACCGTCGGCCGGTCCGGAGGCCGGGAAGCCCTTGAGGCCCTCGACGCTCTGCGGCTCCCACTGGATGTCGCCGCAGTTCGTGACGGTGCCGTTCTGGCAGAGCTTCTGCCTGCTGACGGGGAGGTCGGTGTAGCCGTGGCTGCTGGCGCCGCCGGAGGAGAGCACGACGGCTCCGGTGGTGGCGAGGCCCACCACGGCGGCGTACCACTTGGTCTTTCTGCGCATGCTGCCGCTCCTGGAGAACGTGGGGGATGTTCCGTGAGGCGTGCAGGTCTAGACCAAGTCTCAGATTATTACCGTGCGTTGAACATGTCCATACCAACTACGCCCCTTGTTCTCCGCGCCCCGAGCAGAACGCCACCGTCAAGTCCTTCACCAGCGCCTTGCGTTCGTAGTCGTCCAGCTCCACCAGGCCGCGCATGGTCAGCCGAGTCACCGTGTCCTCCACCGAGTCCACGACCGACGTCAGCATGCTCGCCCGGTGCTGGGCGTCCAGTGCGGCGATGCGGCGGCGGTGCATCGCGGCGGCGACCTCCGGGGCGTACTCGACCCGCAGCGGCTGGACGGAGAACACCTCGACGCCGACGGGCGCGGTCTCCGCGGCCACCAGCCGGGTCAGCGCCTCGCCCGCCGCGTCGGCCGACCCCCGGCCGGAGCCCGGCGCCTCCACCGGGATACGGGCCAGGGCGGCCTCGACGCACTCGCGCAGATACGTCTCGTGGTCGTCGACGCCCAGCGTGGCCCGCGCGGTGTCCCGCACCCGCCACACCACCAGGACGACGACCCTGAGCGCGACCCCGCTCGCGTCGGCGGCCGGCATCGGCTCGCCGCGCCAGTGCCGCAGCCGTACGTCGACCCGCCGGCGCAGGAGGAGGGGGTTGACCCACATGAGGCCGGTGCGCCGGACGGTGCCCCGGTAGCGGCCGAACAGGCCGAGCACCCAGGCGCGTCCGGTGCGGCCCCGGGCCAGGCCGCCGAAGCCGAACAGACCGAGGGCGCCGGCCCCGGCGTACGCGGCCCACTGCACCGGACCGAGGCCCGCTCCCGCGTACGACGGCAGCCGCAGCGCCTCCGACGCGAGCGGCGGCAGCACGCCCGCCCACCAGGAGGTGACCGCGCACCCGGCCAGACCGCAGGCGCCGGCGAGGACGCCGGCCGAGCCCGGCAGCACCCGAGCCGGGCGTTCGGCGAGTTCGGGGTCGACCTCGGGGGCGGGGCGGCGGGCGGCCTGGGCCGGCCTGCGCAGGCGGGGCTGCTCCCCGGTGCCCTGTCGGCGGGCCACCACCGCGGGCTTCAGCGGCACCGACACCGGGTCCGGTTCGTCACGGAACAGCAGGTGGACCGGGATCTCGGTGGTCACCTCGTTCTGGATGAGCCGCGCGGGGCGGGCGTGCCCCTCGGACTCCGGTGTGGGTGAAGTGGTCGTGCTCATGCGTGTCTCCAGCCTCCGCGCCAGATGTCACAACAGGTGATGACGAGCCGGGTGGTCACCCGTCAGGTCTACGAGAAGAGCCGTCGCCAGGTCTCCGGCCCCGGGTAGCCGTCCGCCGCGCCGCCCCGCCAGCCCTGGGCGCGCTGGAAGGCCTCCACGTTGCGCCGGTCCGGCTCGCCCCAGCGGGGTCCCGGACCGGTCGTGTAGTACTTGCCGAATCCTTTCTTCAGCAGTTGCTTCCCGAGTTGGGTGACGTACTTGTTGGTCGCGCCGGGCCGGAACATCGCGCGCCCCGGGTAGCCGGGGACGCCGTGCGAGGAGGGCGGTCCCGGTGCCGGCGGGATGGCCGCTCCCGCGTCGATGTCCTTGCCGCCCCCGGTGATCAGCAGCGTCCAGGTCTGCCGCCCCGGCATCCCGTCCGCGTCCCCGCCCCGCCAGCCCTGCGCCCGCTGGAACGCCTGGGTGGCCCTGCGGTCAGCGTCCGTCCAGCGGGGGCCGGGCCCGGAGGTGTAGTAGCGCCCGGCGCCGCGCTCGACGAGCATGCGGCCGAGCTGGGTGACGTACTTGTTGTTGGCGCCGGGGCCGAAGTAGGCGGCTCCCGGGTAGGACGTCACGTCCGGCGCCTCCGGTTTGCCGGAGTCCGGCTCCGGCTCCGGCTTCGGCTCCGGCTCCGGCTCGGTGCCCGGGGTGCCGGCCGCGAGCCCCTTGTACCGGTAGGCGACGTACCGGTTCGCGTGGCTCCAGTAGGCGTACGGGGTGGCCTGCTTGCGGGCGTGGGGGCGGGTCTCCTCGTAGGCGAGGTAGTAGGTGTGCGTGTAGTCCGTCCAGCCGCCGAAGATGACGACGTGGGAGCCCTGCTCGGGGTCCGCGGGGTTGTGGAAGAGCAGGATGTCGCCGGGCTGGAGGTCGTCCTTGGCGATCCGCATGCCGTACTTGTCGAGGCTGCCCGTCCACTCGTTGCCCGGCAGGTTCCAGGCCATGGACACGAAGCCCGAGCAGTCCTGGCGGTAGCCGTCGCCCCAGTACGCGGACATGCTGTACGGCACCCTCGCGGCGACCCACTGTTTGGCGCGCGTGATGATGTCGGCGCGAGTGGTGGGCGGGGTTTTGACGCCGGCCGGTCTGCCGCCCGCGCCGTGCAGCGGGGCCTTGTCGCCCTGCGGGGTGTCGGGCTCGTCCGCGGGGGCGCCGGGGCGGGCGGGGGCGTGGGGGGCGGCGAAGGCGGGGGCCGCGTGGACCGCGCCGAGGGCGGTGGTGGCCGCGGCGGCGATGATCACGGCCCGGGCGGCCGCGGGGTGACCTGCGGTCGGCCTGGGGAGGACACGGCGCCAGTGGAGGCATCCGGGGCAGTCGCAGTCGTTCGCGGGATCGATGTCCTCGAATACCGGAGTCTCCATGCGACGCCCCTCACACCCCAGATCGAAATGTCTGCAAATGTGCACATTGGTCATTTTCTCAACTGTCGCCCGGACGCGCATGCTGACGGTCCGAATGATGTACGGCACGTCTCGGGGGCGTTTCGGGGCACCCTCCCGGGTCGGGTAGAGTCGTGCAGGTCAGCAGGCGCCGCTAGCTCAGTTGGTTAGAGCAGCTGACTCTTAATCAGCGGGTCCGGGGTTCGAGTCCCTGGCGGCGCACGACACCGAAGGCCTCCCGTGGAAGCGGGGGGCCTTCGGCGTTCAGGGGGGCGGGGGTTCCGCCGGGAGGCCGGGGGTTCCGCCGGGAGGCCGGGGGTTCCGCCGGGAGGCCGGGGGTTCCGCCGGGAGGCCGGGGGTTCCGCCGGGAGGCCGGGGGTTCCGTCGGCAGTCCGGGGGTTCCGCCGGAAGGCCAGGGGTTCCGCCGGAGAGCCGGGGGTTCCGCCGGAAGGCCAGGGGTTCCGCCGGAAGGCCAGGGGTTCCGCCGGAAGGCCAGGGATTCCGCCGGAAGGCCAGGGATTCCGCCGGAAGGCCAGGGATTCCGCCGGAAGGCCAGGGATTCCGCCGGAAGGCCAGGCGTTCCGCCGGAAGGCCAGGGATTCCGCCGGAAGGCCAGGGATTCCGCCGGCAGGGCGGGCGTTCCGCCGGGAGGCCAGGGGTTCCGTCGGAGGGCCGGGTTGCCCCCGGGCAGGCGCAGCATCAGTGGGGCCGGGGTTCGAGTCGTTGGCGGCGTACCGACAGCGAAGGGCTTCCGTGGGAGCGGGAGTCTTCGGTGTTCAGGGGGCTTCTGTGAAGCAGGGGGCCTTCCTGCCGGGAGGGGGCTGAACCGGGGCGGATCTGTGTCCGTATGGATGTCCACAACGACTCCACAAGGCCCCCACAGGCGCCACAATGAACGCGTATGACCGGTAAACACCGCGTTTCGCATCTTGCGATCATGATGAGCACCGTAGAACCCTGGTTTTCAAGATGCTGCGGATACGTGGCAGTTGGGGGGCAAGGAGCCGGTTGCCGGTGTTGCGGGGAAAGGGGGCCCCGCCGCAGAGGACGCCGAGGGGGGCGTCCTGCAACCGGAGGTCGCGGTTCACTGTCTAATGCTGTGAAGATTGTGGTGACTGCGGCCCACCACTGATACGTCTGTGAAGGTCGAGGGGGACCAGAGCAGCCGTAAGGAAACGACAACACGCGGTTCGTCCGCGTGTGGGGGGATGACTCATGACGTCGACGCCGACGGGCGCCCGGCAGAACTTCGACCCGTCAGACACCACACAGCTCAGGCTGCCTTCGCATCGGACCGGCGCACTCCGCCGGATAAAGAAAACGCTTCCGAAGTACGACTACGAGCACTACAGCAGACTGGCCGGTCCCCTCACACAGCCCGACCCGAGCCGGCCCTACAAGGTGCAGTACCGCTCACTGATCTCGCAGGAGCCGCACCGCATCAGAGTCGCCCTGATGCTCGCCGCGGCCCCGCTGCTCTCCCTGGTCCTGCTGGCCTGGCTGCTGCAGCCCGAGCACTGGACCGAGCGCGACTACCCGGCCTTCGCCTGGCTGCCGGCCCTGGACATCGTCATGCTCGTCTCGATCGGCCTGATCGAGTTCTTCCGCTGCATGAACGTGCTGTCCAACGCGCACGCCACCCTGGTCGCCCGCGACCCGGTCCCGGTCGTGCCCGAGACCGGTACCAGAGTGGCCTTCCTCACCTCCTTCGTGCCCGGCAAGGAGCCGTTGGAGATGGTGACGAAGACCCTGGAAGCCGCGGTGAAGATCCGCCACCGCGGCCTCATGCATGTCTGGCTCCTGGACGAGGGCGACGACCCCGCGGTCAAGGAGGTCTGCGCCCGGCTCGGCGTGCACCACTTCTCCCGCAAGGGCGTCGAGAAGTGGAACCAGCCCAAGGGTCCGCACCGCGCCAAGACCAAGCACGGCAACTACAACGCCTGGCTGGACGCGCACGGCGACCAGTACGACTTCTTCGCCTCGGTCGACACCGACCACGTGCCGCTGCCCAACTACCTGGAGCGGATGCTCGGCTTCTTCCGCGACCCGGACGTCGGCTTCGTGATCGGCCCGCAGGTCTACGGCAACTACGACAACTTCGTCACCAAGGCCGCCGAGTCCCAGCAGTTCCTCTTCCACGCGCTCATCCAGCGCGCCGGCAACAAGTACGGCTCCCCGATGTTCGTGGGCACGTCGAACGCCGTGCGGATCAAGGCACTCAAGCAGATCGGCGGGCTGTACGACTCGATCACCGAGGACATGGCGACCGGGTTCGAGATCCACCGCCACAAGAACCCGGCCACAGGGAGGAAGTGGCGCTCGGTCTATACGCCGGACGTTCTCGCCGTCGGTGAGGGGCCCAGCGCCTGGACCGACTTCTTCACCCAGCAGATGCGCTGGTCGCGAGGGACGTACGAGACGATCCTCAAGCAGTACTGGAAGGGCTGGTACTCACTGCCGCCGAGCAAGCTCTTCAACTACACGATGATGATCATCTTCTACCCGATGTCCGCCCTCAACTGGATCCTCGCGGCACTGAGTTGCGCGCTGTTCCTGGGCCTGGGCGCCTCGGGTGTGAACATCGACCCCACCGTGTGGCTGATGCTCTACGGCAACGCCTCCGCGCTCCAGATCGGCCTGTACATCTGGAACCGCCGCCACAACGTCTCGCCGCACGAGCCCGAGGGCTCCGGCGGTGTCGCGGGCATGGTGATGTCGGCGCTGTCCGCCCCGCTGTACGCGAAGGCGCTGGTCGACTCGGCACTGCGGCGCAAGAGCAAGTTCGTGGTCACGCCCAAGGGTGACTCCGCCAGCCCCGACCGGTGGTTCGGCACCTTCCGCTACCACTGGTACTTCATCGCGATCTTCGGTGGTTCGATCGGCGCCGGTATCGCCCTGGGGCACTCGCACCCCGCGATGATCATCTGGGCGACCTTCGCCATGCTGATCACCGCGACACCGATCTTCGCCTGGCGCCACATGCTGCGCCAGGCGAAGAAGAAGCCCGCCGGTGCGCCTCAGGGAGCGGTGGTTCCGGCACAGGGCGCGGCCGCTCAGGCGCCGGTGTCCCATGGTCCGGCCGCTCAGGTTCCGGTCCAGGCGCACTACCAGCCGCAGCCGCTGCCGACCGCGCAGCACGCTCCGGCCCACAAGCCGAGCTGGGCCGACTCGCACACGCACGACGAGGGCGACATGGCCAACGACCAGACCATGCAGATCGCCCTCGGTGGACTTGGGGGACGTAAGGAATGAACGACCGTGCAGGCCGCCGCCGGGCCCGTCGACTCGCGATCGGTACGGCGGTGGTGCTCGCGCTGGCCGGGATGAACGGGCCGTGGCTGTACCGCTTCGGGACCGAGAAGTACCACCAGTACCAAATCAACAGACCGGAGTACAAAGCCGAGAACGGCAAGTGGGAGATCGTCGACTTCCCCGAGGAGTACCGGCAGAACACCATCCACGCGGCGCTGCTGCGCACCGGGAAGGTGCTGCTGGTGGCGGGCTCGGGCAACGACCAGGACAACTTCGACGCGAAGAAGTTCGACACCCGGATCTGGGACCCGGTCAAGGGCACCATCAAGAAGGTGCCGACGCCGAAGGACCTGTTCTGCACGGGGCACACGCAGCTGGCGAACGGCAACCTGCTGATCGCCGGTGGCACCAAGCGGTACGAGAAGCTCAAGGGTGACGTCACCAAGGCCGGTGGCCTGATGATCGTCCACAACGAGAACCCGGACGAGCCGATCACCCTGCCGGCGGGCACCAAGTTCACCGGCAAGGAGAACGGCCAGACGTTCGTGTCCAAGGACCCGGTCGTCGTGGAGCGCGCCAAGAAGGTCTTCGACAAAGCGACCGGGAAGTTCCTGCGCAACGATCCCGGCCTCGGGCGTATCTACGTCGAGGCGCAGAAGAGCGGCGCCAAGTACGAGACGGGCACCCAGGACAACTACCGGATCCAGGGGCTCACCGGGACCGACGCGCGCAACACCTACGGGATCGCGCAGAAGCTCGCCCTCGACAAGAAGGACTTCCAGGGGATCCGGGACGCCTTCGAGTTCGATCCGGTCGCCGAGAAGTACATCAAGGTCGACCCGATGAAGGAGGCCCGCTGGTATCCGACGCTCACCACCCTGAGCGACGGGAAGATCCTCAGTGTCTCCGGGCTCGACGACATCGGGCAGCTGGTGCCGGGCAAGAACGAGGTCTTCGACCCGAAGACCAGGAAGTGGACGTACACCTCGAAGATCCGTCAGTTCCCGACGTACCCCGCGCTGTTCCTCATGCAGAACGGCAAGATCTTCTACTCGGGGTCGAACGCGGGGTACGGACCGGACAACGTGGGGCGCGAGCCGGGGATCTGGGACGTGGACAGCAACAAGTTCACGAAGGTCCCGGGGCTCAGCGACGCGAAGGAGATGGAGACCTCGGGGACCGTGCTGCTGCCGCCGGCGCAGGACGAGAAGTACATGGTGATCGGGGGCGGCGGGGTCGGCGAGTCCGCGAAGTCCAGCAACCGGACGCGGATCGTGGACATGAAGGCGGACAGCCCGAAGTTCGTGGACGGGCCGACCCTGGAGAAGGGGACGCGGTATCCGCAGGCGTCGATCCTTCCCGACGACTCCGTGCTGGTGTCCGGCGGGTCGGAGGACTATCGGGGGCGCGGGGACTCCAACATCCTCCAGGCCCGGCTGTACCAGCCGGACACGAACACGTTCGAGTCGGTGGCCGATCCTCTGGTGGGGCGCAACTACCACTCCGGGTCGCTGCTGTTGCCGGACGGGCGGGTGATGTTCTTCGGGTCGGACTCGTTGTACGCGGACAAGGCGAACACGAAGCCCGGCACTTTTGAGCAGCGGATCGAGATCTACACGCCGCCTTATCTGTACCGGGATTCTCGGCCTTCGCTGTCCGGGGGGCCGCAGACGATCGCTCGGGGTGCGTCCGGGACGTTCACCTCTCCGCAGGCTTCTGTGATCAAGAAGGTGCGGCTGATTCGGCCCAGTGCGTCCACTCATGTGACCGATGTGGATCAGCGGTCGATCGAGATGAAGTTCACGGTGTCGGGGGACAAGGTGAAGGTGACGGTGCCGGAGAACAAGAACCTGGTGCAGTCGGGGTGGTACATGCTGTTCGTGGATGACGATCAGGGGACGCCCAGCAAGGCTCAGTGGGTTCGAGTGCCGTAGGGCCAAAAACGCTCCCGCACCTTTGATTTCAGGTGCGGGAGCGTCGTGGCTTGTCGCGCCCACGCGGCGGAGCCGCAAATCGATACAGCCCCGCGCCCCTAACTGCCTGACGCTTGCGCCAGTTTCAATGCGTAGGTCGGCCACCACTGGCCTGCCTTCGGGCCGCCCTTGCATTCGCCGTCCGACTCACCTGGGCGCTTGACCCACAAGTAGGCGTCCACCAAGGGGTCCGCCGTCTTTATCGTCGGCGTCTCTCCCAGGGCCCTGCCCGGTGGGTTGCACCAACGCTCGTTCTCGTCGCCGCCCTTGTACGGGCCGTTGCCGTTGCGGCTGGTGTCGATGACGAAGTGTTTGTTGCCGACCTTCGCGGAGAGTTCCTTGCCGTAGGCGATGGAGTCCTCGGTGGAGTAGAAGTTGGAGACGTTCACCGAGAAGCCGTCGGCCTTGGCGATGCCGGCCCACTTGAGGGGCTCGAAGATCTGGTCGGGGTGGCCCCAGCCGGCGTTGCCCGCGTCGAGGTAGACCTTGGTGTTCTTCAGGGACTTGAGCTTCTCGACTGCGCCGGTGAGGAGGTCGTAGCGCTCCTCGTGGAACTCCTCCTCGGTGCAGCCGTCGACGAGGTGCAGTACGGCGTCCGGTTCGAGGATCACCGTCGCCGCACGGTCGCCGATGCCGGCGGCCACACCCTCGATCCAGGCCCGGTAGGCGTTGCCGTCGGCGGCGCCGCCCTGGGAGTACTGGCCGCAGTCGCGGTGCGGGATGTTGTAGAGGACCAGGAGGGCCGTACGGCCGGCCTTGTCGGCGGCCTCGGTGAAGCCGCGCGCCTCCTGCTCCGGGTTCTCGGGGCCGATCCACTCCCCCACCGGCTGCTGGGCGATCTTGCGGATCTGCTCGGCGTCCTCGTCCTTGCCGCTCTTCACGTACGCCGCGACCTGCTTGGCCGCGTTGCCGTCCGGGTTGACCCAGAACGGGTCGGCCTCCTTGGGCTGCTGGGTGATCGCGGCACCGGCCTTGTCGCCGTCGCCCTCCTTTTCTCCGTCCCCCGACGACGAACACGCGGCGAGCAGCAGTGCCGCCCCCAGCACCGCCGCGGAAGCCCGTGCACGGGTCGCCCTCCTGGCCCCCCTGCTGACGTACATCCAATTCCCCCCTGGGTGCACCATGCCAAGTCTCAATCGTGACACACCACTCGCGCCGCCCACGAGATCGCCCGAGCCTTGTCCAAGAGCTGTTACAGCCCCGACGGTCGGGGTAGGTGCGCGTCTGTACGGGGGCGCTCGTCGAAGAAGGGGAGTGCTTCTGGGATGCGGTACGCCACCAGGGAGATCCGGCTGGCCTCAGCACTGGTGGAGGCGGCGGACACCCTCGTCGAGGGGTTCGAGGCCACCCGGTACTTACAACGGATGTCCGATCACTGCGTGGAGCTGTTGAACGCCTCGGCGGCCGGGGTGATGCTGATCGACGGGGGCCGGGCGGTGTCGCTGGCGGCCAGCAGCCGGCACGAGGACGTGGCGCTGGAACTCCTCGAGGTGCAGCACGACGGCGGGCCCTGTATGGACAGTTACGGCTCGGGGCGGCCGGTGCCGCCGGTGTCGATCCAGGTGGCCCACGCGGACGCCCGCTGGCCCGAGTTCACCGAACGGGCCCTGCGGCACGACATCACGGCGACCTACGCGGTCCCGCTGCGCCGCAACGAGGACATGCTGGGCGCCCTCAACGTGTTCGTGCCGACGCTGCCCGACACCACCCCGGCCGAGGTCACGAGCGTCGCACCGGAACTCGAGGTCGCCCAGGCCCTCGCCGACGCCGCCGCCCTCGGCCTGCAGAACCGCCACACGTACTCCCAGTACCGCACGCTGTCCGGGCAGTTGCAGGAGGCCCTGTCCAGCAGGGTCCGTATCGAGCAGGCCAAGGGCATGCTCGCCGAGCGCTGGAGCGTCCGCGCCGACCAGGCGTTCATGGCCCTCAGGCAGTACGCGCGGCGGCGTCGGCTGCCGCTGGACCGGGTGGCGAGCGCGGTCATCGAGGGCGTCGAGGACGGCGCCGAGCTGCGCCGGGAGCTCGACGGAAGCGCCGACGGACCCGCGTAGCACCCCGGGCCACCAGCTCATATGACGGAGAGCCACGAGCTTGGGACTTGGCGTCAATCAGACTCTAGGCCCGGGCGCTCATTCGTTCTAAAGTCTCCTCATACGGCCCCAGCCCCTGGCCGCAGCCACGACCCACCGTGCCCCCAGGCCTCCCGCGCCGTCGCCGGGTTACTCCCGCAGCCCGAGCGCGCGCGGTCGAGGACCAGCCCGGTCGGCGACTTCGGGGGGAGCGGGTCGCCGACCGGGCCAGGTGAGTCCTTCTCGCGTCAGGCCTTCCTGCGCCGTACGAAGAACACCAGCGCGCCACCGATCAGCAGCGCGCCCGCGCCCACCGCGCCGGCGACGGGCAGCGCACTGCTGCTGCCCGTGCTGGCGAGCGAGCCGGTCACGGCCGCGTCGGCGACCGTCTGGGTCTTGACGTCATTGCCGTCGTTGCCGTCGTCGCCCGTGACGGCGGGGGACGCGGAGGCCGAGGCGGTGGCGCTGTCGGCGTCCTCGACCTCGACCGTGACGTCCGCGGTGTCGTTGGCGTGGTTGTCGTCGAACTTCATGGTGTTGCCGTACCCCGTGGTGGCCAGGGCCTCGCCCGTGGTGGTCGCGGCGCCCTCGCGGATCTCCAGGCCGAACCGGAAGGTGCGGGCGTCCCCGACCTCGAACTCGTTCGGATCGGAGTGGCAGATGTACTGCGGCGCACCCGGCGTCTGCTCGCCGCTGCCGGCCTCCGCCTCGGGGATCCACACGCTGCAACGCTTGGGGATCTCCACGGCCTTGGTGCCGGTGGGGACGGTGAACAGCAGCGCCGGCTGGTCGTCGTCGACGTTGTTGGCGACCCGGGCCGGGCCCTTGTTGGTCAAGGAGATGTCCACGTGCACCAGGTCGCCCGGGGCGCCCTCGGCGGTGTCGCCGTCCGCGACCATGTCGGCGGTGTTGTCGATGCCGATGTGCTGCCGGGCGAGATAGATGCCGTCGGTGGCCGCGGCTCCGGCGGCGACGAGGGAGAGCTTCGGGCCGCTGCCCGACGCCGTCGGGGTGCCGGGGAGAGTCAGGGCCTCACGGCTGACGAACTCGTACAGGGCCTGCTTCGTCACGTCCAGATTCAGCGGCTGGTCCAGCGTGTAGCGCTTGCCCGGCTCGACGACCGTGTCGAAGGTGCACAGCGCCTGCTGGGTGGCGTTGTAGGAGCCGTCGTCGGGGACCGTGGAGTAGACGCAGTTGGAGAAGCGGTCCGCGTACGACAGTCCGACGGTGGTGATCACCCGCAGCTGGACCCCGTCGGCGGGCACGGAGCCGGTGTTGCTGATCGTGACCGGGGTCTCGATCGTGGATCCCGGCTTGTCGCCCTTCCGGTCGGCCAGCTGGTTCACCGTCAACTCGGCGGAGCCCACGGTCAGTTTGACCGTGGTGGAGACCACGGTGCCGTTGGACGACGTGCCGTTGAGCGTCACCGTGCCGGTGGTGCCGAGCGGGGTGTCGGGCTTGGGGTTGATGTCCGCGATGTAGCCGGACTCACTGCCCTCGTCCACCTCCTCCATGGCCGGCCAGGTGTAGACGTCGTCGGCCGCCTTGCCGTCGACCGTGAGCCAGCTCTTGACGTCGCTCAGGTCCATGCTGATGTTGACGTCCTTCGCGACGCCGGGCCCGTCGTTGTACAGCAGCCAGCTCACCTGCGGCGGGTCCAGGCTCGGCGGCATGGGCAGCGCCATGTCGTTCTTCTGCATCTTGATGTGCACCACCGGACCGTCCGCGGCCTGCGCGGAGGTGGCGGGCAGCCATGCGGCGACGACGGCCGCGACGGCGGTCAGCACGGCCCCCACCCTGCGTCGGCGGTTGATCATCCTGGTCCCTCCCCGCGGAGCGCATCTCACCCCGCCAGCCACTCAGACACCTCACAGACACTGAGGGTTGTGCTGGCGTTCTAGAGACCGCTTCCCGTCAGATACGCCGACACGACCACGTTCGCCGTGTAGCTGCGGGTCGTCCGGTCGAAGGTGCCCCCGCAGGTGATCAGCCGCAGTTCCGCCCGCCCCGACTCGTGCTGACCGTAGGCCTGTTGGGCGTCGAACCGGTCCCGGGTGAGAACCCGCACGTCGTCGACGGTGAACTCGGCGACCTTGCCGTCGTCACGCATCACCCGGACCGTCCCGCCCGGCTTGAGCGCGCTGATCTTGTAGAAGACGGCGGGCCGGGTCTCGGTGTCGACGTGCCCCACCATCAGCGCGGTCCCGGCCGCCCCGGGCCGAGCGCCGGCCGCGTACCAGCCGACGACCCCGGGCTGGTCGAAGGGCGGCGGATCGAGGGCACCCCGGGCGTTCAGACCGCGGGCCACCACCGGCGCCTGCACCCCGAGGTCCGGGATGTCCAGACGCTGCGGCCTCGCCCCCTTCAACGGCCGTGCGGCGGGCGGGAGTTCGACATCCGGCGGGCGCCCCACCGCGGCCACGTCACCCGTGGCCGGGTCGGAAACGCCATGCCGTACGTCGGTCACCTCGCGCCCCCACAACCACAGCCCGAGCAGCAGCAGCGCCCAGGCCACTGCGGTCAGCAGCCGTCCACTCCCGGAGACGCGGTCGCTGCCGACGGGGCCGTCGTCGGAGAAACGGTCGGACATCGCCGCTCAGTCCGTCCCCCGCTTCCGGCGGCCGCGGCGGTGGCCGCGCAGTACGACGGCGACCGCCGCGACTCCGGCGAGCACCAGGCCGGTCACCGCCTGCCCGGTGCCGGGCCCGGTGGCCCGGGGCTCCATGGCGGAGAGGTGGGTGGCGGCCCAGCCGCCGCCCGCGTCGACGGGGGCGACCGGCGAGGGCGGAGCGGAACCGCCGTTCGCCGCTACGACCGTGATCCGGCCCTTCACCTCGAAGTCGGCGCAGACGATCTTCACGTCGTAGGAGCCGGGCTCGATCGAGGAGCGGACCCGGGTCTCGCCGGCGAGGCTGCCGTCGGCGACCGTCAGCCGGGCGTCCGCGACGAACGCGGCCGAGGCGGCGGTGGCCGTCCTCCCGGCACAGCCGGTCACCCGCAGGGTGAGGTCGGCGCCGGGGGCGGGGGTCGAGGGGGTCACCGAGACGGTGCCGCCGTCCGCCGCCTGCGCGACCGGGGTGAGGGCGGCGACGGCCAGGGCCGCGGTACAGAGAGTGAGACGTAGGGAACCCATCGTGAACCTCCAGATATCTGGAGAGTCCCCCGGGGCACCCGGCCGCGCATGCCGGGAGGGTGGCCCACTGCTCCGTACGGGTGTCTTTTCAGATGCGGTCGACGAGGTCCGCGATGGAGTCCACGACCTTCGACGGCCGGTACGGGAAGTCCTCGACCTGCTCGGGGCGGGTCAGGCCGGTGAGCACCAGGAAGGTCTGCATCCCGGCCTCCATGCCGGCCAGGACGTCGGTGTCCATCCGGTCGCCGATCATCGCGCTGGTCTCGGAGTGCGCGCCGATCGTGTTGAGCCCGGTCCGCATCATCAGCGGGTTGGGCTTGCCCGCGAAGTACGGCTTCTTGCCGGTCGCCTTGGTGATCAGCGCGGCGACGGCACCGGTGGCCGGGAGGGCGCCCTCGGCGGAGGGGCCGGTCTCGTCCGGGTTGGTGCAGATGAACCGGGCGCCGTCGTTGATGAGCCGGACGGCCTTGGTCATGGCCTCGAAGGAGTACGTGCGGGTCTCACCCAGCACCACGTAGTCGGGCTCGTGGTCGGTGAGGATGTAGCCGATGTCGTGCAGCGCGGTGGTCAGACCGGCCTCGCCGATGACGTACGCCGTGCCCTCGGGCCGCTGGTCGTCCAGGAACTGGGCGGTGGCCAGGGCGGAGGTCCAGATGTTCTCGATCGGCACCTCCAGGCCCATGCGGCGCAGCCGGGCGTGCAGGTCGCGCGGGGTGTAGATCGAGTTGTTGGTCAGCACCAGGAAGGGCTTGCCGGACTCGCGGAGCTTCTTGAGGAAGGCGTCGGCGCCGGGGATCGGTACGCCCTCGTGGATGAGCACACCGTCCATGTCGGTGAGCCACGAATCGATGGGCTTGCGGTCTGCCATGTGCGGATCTCCTGCCGTACGCGTGTACGCCGTGCTGCGTCGGCCCCAGCCTAGAAGGTGGCCGGATCTTGAGGGAATGGCCAGTTCGGGACGGGTTTTGGAAGCTTTGGGGCCGGGCCGGGGTCAGCGGCGGCCACGGGCGCGGACGAGCGCGCCCCCGACGGCGAGGAGGAGGGCGGTGGCCGCGAGGGCGGCGACTGTGGCGCCGGTGCCGGCGAGTTGCCCGGTCTTCTCCCCGAACGGGACGCCCTCCGGGGTGGCCGGGCCGGAGGGGGTGGCCGGGCCTGAGGGGGCGGCCGGGTCGGAGGGGGCGGCCGGGTCGGTGCCGATGCCGAAGCGGTAGTCGGCGGACTGGCCCACCCAGTCGCCGTCGTCGCCGTGGCGCTGGACGACGGCCGCGTTGGCGGTGACCTGGTTCGGTGCGGTGTCCGAGGTGAAGGTGAGCCGGACCTTCACGGTGACGGTACGGCCCGGGGGGACGGTGAAGCCCTTGCCGTCGAGGGTGCCGACGAGTTCGTCCTCGTCGGTGGTCTCGAAGCGGACGGCGTGGGTGCGGGGGCCGTCGTAGAACTCCAGGCGGGGCTGGGTCGGACGCAGGGTGTGCTGTTCGTCGACGAGGACGACGACCGGGTGGATGCCGGCGCAGGTGTGGCGGGTGGTGTTGGTGAGGTCCAGGTACCAGGTGCCGTGGCTGCCGCCGGCCTCGTAGGCGGTGGGGCCGCCGTGGATGCGGGTGGTGAGCGGGAAGTCGCGGCCGTCGGGGGCACAGGGTGCGCCCCGGTCGTCGGCGTGGGCCACCGGGGCGGCGGGGATCAGGGCGGCTGCCGCCGCGAGGGCGAGAAGGGCGGGTGTAGGGCCGTGTGCATACCGTCGCATGAACACATGACCGTGCCGGGCGGGGGCGGCCGACCGGCGGTGCCGCTCCGTACGGCCCCGCAAGTCCCCTCGATCAGCGCACGAGGGAGGAGAAAGATCGAGGGCCGGGCCGCCCGGCGCGGGTGGCGCCCCGGGCCGTCAGGCGTCCGCCCGGCCGAAGAGGGGTGCGAGGACGAGTTGCGCCGCGCCTTCGGTGAGCTCGTCGGTGGCCGGCCGGACCGGGACCGGGGGTTCTCCGGTGCGCCGGGCGCGTTCGTCGAGGACGGCCTCGACGCCTCGCAGGAAGGGCTCCGGGGCGGCGGCGACGGTACGGCCGCCCAGCAGCACCAGGTCGATGTCGAGGAGGGCGACCAGGTTGCCGGCCGCGATCCCGAGGACCCGTGCCGCCTCGCCGAGGTCACCGCGGGCCACCGCCGCCAGACACAGCGCCTCGACGCAGCCCCGGTCACCGCAGCCGCAGGGCGGGCCGTCGACCTGGACGACCTGGTGCCCGAACTCGCCGGCACCGGTCCGCGCGCCCCGGTGCACAGCGCCGTCGAGGACCAGCCCGGCGCCGAGCCCCGTCCCGAGATGCAGATAGGCGAACGAACCCCGCTCTCCCGCGACCGCGAGTCCCAGCGCGGCGGCGTTGGTGTCCTTGTCGACCACGACGGGCACCCCGAGCCGCCGGGCGAGCGCGTCCCGCAACGGAAAGCCGTCCCATTCGGGGAACCCGGTGACGCGATGCAGCACACCCCGGGTGTGATCGAGGGGGCCGGGCAGGGCGACACCGGCGCCGAGCACTTCGGGGAGGGGCTTGGCGGAGGGAGGTTCAGGGGCGGGCAGCGAGCCGTCGTCCGCCCCGCGGGCGGCACCAGTCCCCGCATCCCCCGCTTCAGCGTTCACCGGCGCTTCGGATCCCTCCTCGCCCTGACCCGCAACCAGCGCCTCCACCTCCCCCGCCACCACCGCCACCACCGACTCCGCCCCCATGCCCAGGTCCAGCGCGGCGCCCCGCTCACCCACCACACGCCCCGCCAGGTCCACCAGCACCACCCGCAGCGCGTCCCGGTCCAGGTGGACGCCCACCGCGTGGCCGGCCTCCGGCACCAGCCGAAGCACCGTCCGCCGCTTGCCGCCCGTCGAGGCGCGGTGGCCCGCCTCCCTCGCGAGGCCCTCCTCCCGCAGCCGGGCGGTGATCTTGCTGACGGCCTGGGGGGTCAGCCCGGTCCGTTCGGCGAGTTCCAGCCGGCTGATGCCCTCGGCGCCCGCCCGTCGCAGCAGGTCGAGCACGAGCGCGGTGTTGTGGCTGCGCGGGGCCAGGAGGTCGACGCCACCGTTCGTCCTGTTCACGCCTGCCATTGTCCGCCACGCTTGCACTTTGGCAACACCGTTGCGAAAGTGGGGTGCATGACTGCTGCTGACCTCCGCGTGGGCCTCGTCGGCTACGGCCTCGCGGGCTCCGTCTTCCACGCCCCGCTGATCGCCGCCACCGAGGGCCTCACCCTCGACACGGTGGTCACCTCGAACCCCGAGCGGCAGGAACAGGCCCGCGCCGAGTTCCCCGACGTACGTACCGTCGAAGGCGCCGACGAACTGTTCGCGCGCGCCGGCGAACTCGACCTGGTCGTCATCGCCTCCCCCAACAGGACGCACGTACCCCTCACCAGCACCGCCCTGAAGGCCGGCCTCCCCGTCGTCGTCGACAAGCCGATCGCCGGTACGGCGGCCGAGGCGCGCGAACTCGCCGCCCTCGCCGAGGAGCGCGGTCTGCTGCTCTCCGTCTTCCAGAACCGGCGCTGGGACAGCGACTTCCTGACGCTGCGCAAGCTCCTCGACGAGGGCGAACTGGGCGACGTATGGCGGTTCGAGTCCCGTTTCGAGCGGTGGCGGCCACAGCCCAAGGGCGGCTGGCGGGAGTCCGGCGACCCGGCAGAGATCGGAGGTCTGCTCTACGACCTCGGCAGCCATGTCGTCGACCAGGCACTCACCCTCTTCGGCCCCGCCGCCTCCGTGTACGCCGAGGCGGACCTCCGCCGCCCGGGCGCCTCGATCGACGACGACACGTTCATCGCGATCACCCACGCGAGCGGAGTCCGCTCCCACCTCTACGTCTCCGCCACCACAGCCCAACTCGGCCCCCGTTTCCGGGTGCTGGGCTCCAAGGCGGGCTATGTGAAGTACGGCCTGGACCCGCAGGAGGCGGCACTCAGGGAGGGCGAGCGGCCCGGCACGGCCGCCGAGTGGGGCCGGGAGCCCGAGTCGCTGTGGGGCCGGCTCGGCGCCGGCGAGTCACCCGTGACGGGCGGCGGCAGCGCCGTACCGACCCTCTCCGGCGACTACCCCGCTTACTATGCGGCCGTGGCCAGGGCTCTCTCCGACGGCGGCACCAACCCGGTGACCGCGCTGGAGGCGGCCGCCGCCCTCGACGTACTGGAGGCGGCGCGCCGTTCGGCCCATGACGGAGTGGCGGTGAAGCTGTGACGCACAACACCGAGCTGACCCCGAAGTTCCATCCGGAGCTCACCCCGCCGCTGGAGGAACTGGAGGCGCAGGAACGCCGACTGGTCTTCCGGCAGTTCACCCACGAGGACGCGTGGGCGCTGGGCTGCCTGCTGGTGGAGATGGCCCGGGAGCGGCAGGCGCCGGTGGCCGTCGACATCCGCCGTGGCGGCCAGCAGCTCTTCCACGCGGCCCTGCCGGGCTCCACCCCGGACAACGACGCCTGGATCAACCGCAAGCGCCGGGTCGTGGAGCGCTACGGCTCCGCGTCCTACCTGGTCGGCGCCCGTTTCCGCGCCAAGGGCAGCACCTTCGAGGAGTCCTCGCGCCTTGACCCCGACGAGTACGCGGCCCACGGCGGCTCCTTCCCGGTCACGGTGGAGGGCGTGGGCGTCGTCGGCACGGTGACCGTGTCGGGGCTGCCCCAGCTCCAGGACCACCGTTTCGTCGTGGAGGCACTGGAGGAGTTCCTGAGCAAGGAGCGCTAGCCGAAGCAAGGAGCGCCAGCCGGGGCAGGAATGAACACCGGGCTCCTGATCGTTGGCACCTGCCATGAAGCAGAGCATCGGAAAGTACGGCATCTGGAACGGCGGCGGTCTGCGCGGCGAGGACCCGTCCCTTGCGGGCGAACGCGCCGAGGCCGCCGCCGAGTTGGAGGAACTCGGGTTCGGCGCGATCTGGCTGGGCGGCAACAGCTCCGCCGCCAACGCCGGCCCGCTCCTCGATGCCACCTCCCGGATTGTCGTCGGCACCAGCATCCAGAGCATCTGGGAACACGAGGCCAAGGCCGCCGCCGCGAGCTTCACCGACCTGAACGCCGCCCACACCGGCCGATTCGTCCTGGGCCTCGGCGTCAGCCACGCCCAGCTCGCGGAGCAGTACCGGCGCCCGTACTCGGCCCTGGTGGCCTACCTGGACGCCCTGGACGAGGCGGGAGCCCCGGCCGAGGGCCGTGTCCTGGCCGCGCTCGGCCCCAAGACCATCGAACTGGCCAAGAACCGCGCGGCCGGCTCGATCCCGTACCTGATCACCGCGGAGCAGACGGCAGCGTCCCGCGAACTCCTGGGCGAGGCGCCCCTGTTGGCCCCCGAGCTGAAGGTCGTCCTCGAATCCGACCCCACGCGTGCCCGCGCCGTGGCCCGCGACTCCCTGGCCTTGTACCTCGCCCTGCCCAACTACACCAACAACTTCCTCCGCAACGGCTTCACGGAGGACGACCTCACGGACGGCGGCAGCGACCGCCTGGTCGACGCGGTCTACGCCTGGGGCACGGAGGAGAGGATCCGCGCCCGCATCGACGAGTTCATAGAGGCGGGCGCGGACCATGTGGCCCTGCAGGTGGTGGATGGAGGCCCGCGCTACAGCCTCCCGAGGGAGGCCTACCGCAAGCTCGCATCGCTACTGGCGTGACGTATGGCTTCCAGGGGCGCGGGGAACTGCGCGACAAGCCACAATGGCGCCGCACCCGCCAAACAGCCGCAATCCCCCGCCCCTCAGGCGTCTTTGAACTCCTGCCGCTGACGCCCAAGCCCCGAAATCTCCAGTTCCACAACATCCCCCGCCCGCAGATACGGCTTCGGCTCAGGCTCCCCCAGCGCAACCCCCGCCGGCGTACCCGTGTTGATCACATCCCCGGGGTACAGAGTCATGAACTGGCTGACATACCGAACCACTTCACCCACGGCGAAGATCTGCTCGGCGGTCGTCCCGTTCTGCTTCAACTCCCCGTTGACCCACAGCTTCAGTGACAGATCCTGCGGATCGCCGACCTCGTCCGCCGTCACCAGCCACGGCCCCAGCGGGTTGAACGTCTCGCAGTTCTTCCCCTTGTCCCACGTCCCGCCGCGCTCGATCTGGAACTCCCGCTCGGACACGTCGTGCGCCACCGCGTACCCGGCGACATGGGCGAGCCCCTCCTCGGCGGACTCCAGATACCGGGCCGTACGCCCGATCACGACCGCCAGCTCGACCTCCCAGTCGGTCTTCACCGACCCCCGGGGCACCAGAACCGTGTCGTAGGGACCGACCACCGTGTCCGCCGCCTTGAAGAAGATCACCGGCTCGGCGGGCGGCTCGGCCCCCGTCTCGCGGGCGTGGTCGTGGTAGTTCAGCCCGATGCAGACGATCTTCCCGATCCGTGCGAGCGGCGGCCCGACCCGCAGCCCGGTGGCGTCCAGCGCGGGCAGTTCCCCGGACTCCGCGGCCGCGCGGACCCGGCCGAGTGCCGCGTCGTCGGCGAGCAGCGTCCCGTCGATGTCGTCCACGACACCGGACAGGTCCCGCAGGACCCCGTCGGCGTCGAGCAGCGCGGGCGTCTCCGTTCCCGCCGTACCGACTCGCAGCAGCTTCATGATCACTATCTCCCTAGCTCGCGGGGCGCCCGCCGACGGGTGCAGCCATCGGATGACTGGTCGATCCTCCAAGCTGAGTGTCCAGTCCGCAATACCCGGTTCACGGACTGGACCGTGGCCACGGAGGCTCAGCGGTAGAGGGCGGCCCTCTCGACCGCGGCCCACGTCGAGCTGGTCACGACGTACAGCGCGGCCGCCAGGGGCACCACCGCCACGGTGAAGAGCGTGAAGAAGGACATGAAGGGCATGGCCCTGCTCATCACGCCCGCCCCGGGCACCGGCTGCCCGTCCGTCACCGGCATCACCGGGTTCGCGGCCATCATCCGCTTCGTGCGGCGGTAGTTGAAGGTCGCCACCACGACCACGAACGCGAAGAGGCAGACGTACACGAGCCCCGCTCCCCCGAACACCCCGCCGCTGCCGAGCGCGTCCGCCCAGCGCCCGCCGAGCGGCGCGGCGAACAGCTCGTGGCTGAGCAGTTCGTTCGCCTTTCCGCCGATCGTCGTGTTGGAGAAGAGGTGGTACAGCAGGAAGAACGCGGGCAGCTGGAACAGGCCGGGCAGGCAGCCGGACAGCGGGGAGACCTTCTCCTCGGCGTGCAGGGCCATCACCGCCTTCTGGAGCTTCTCGGGATCGCCCTTGTGCTTCCTGCGCAGCTCGGCGATCTTCGGCTGGAGCCGGGTGCGGGCCTTCTGGCCGCGGGCGGCGGCGCGGGACAGGGGGTGCACGAGCAGTCGTACGAAAGCGGTGAACAGGATGATCGCGGCGGCGGCCGCGGTGGCGCCGAAGAGGGGATGGAGCAGATCGGCGAGGTGCTGAACCAGATCAGCGAAGACGGACATAGGTGAGCCCTCCGGGGGTCTCGTCGTGCCGGAAGTGATGAGAGGCGGCATGACGACCCGCGCGGGACACCCCGATGAACCGAGGGGCTCCTACGCGGTGATCGTCCGGAGGGTGTGACCGGGCGCTCGGGGACGTGAGCGCCCCCTGGCGTCGGGGTCCCGCTGCGGCAGGAAGGCCGTACGGCGGGCGCGGTCGCGGATGGCCGTACGGACCCGGGTGGGCGGTACGGCGGGCGCGCAGCGCGAGACGATCAGCGAGCAGGCGGCGAACGCGGAGCCGGCCGCGGCGGTCGCGGCGAGCGCGACGGCGGCGGAGAGGCTGCCGGTGTCGAGCAGGACGACATCGAGAACGAGGAGAAGGAAGACGGCGGCGGGGCGCATGGACGTCCAACTGCGGATCACGGCCACGCCCCCTCTCTCCTCACGGTCCTTGTTCGGTTATACCTTCTCAACGCGGCCGCATCGACACCAGCCTGCCCCACACCACCAGCCGGTAGCGGGAGGTGTACTCCGGGGTGCAGGTGGTGAGGGTGATGTAGTAGCCGGGGCTCGTGTAGCCGTAGTCGGGATGGAGCGTCGAGCGCGGTACGGCGCGGATCACTCCCGTGTCACGGGCCGAGGTCTGGCGCAGGGTCTTGTCCACGGCGTACGTGTAGACCGCGTTCCGCGTCTCCACCTGGACGGTGTCCTCGGGCGCGAGCCGGTTGATGTACCGGAAGGGCTCGCCGTGGGTGTTGCGGTGCCCGGCGAGCGCGAAGTTCCCTGCCCGGCCCGGCTGCCCGGTCCCGGGGTAGTGGCCGACGTACCCCTTGTTGAGCACGCTCTGCTTGCCGACGCCCTCGGCGACGGGGACGCGGAGGTGGAGGCGAGGGATGCTGAGGATGGCGTACGACCGGGACGGGTCGGGGGTCGGGACGGTGAGGTCCTGGGCGGCGGTACGAGCGCCACGCTCGCCTGAGCCCTGTACCGAGGAAGGGGGCGTGGACGGGGACATGGAGGGGACGGCCGTATCGGAGTCGGCGCCGCCGCCCTCCGCCCACTCCCGCTCCAGCGCCTCGACCTTCCGCTGAGCGCCCTCCCTCGCCTCCCGGTTGGTCCACCACAGCTGGTGCACGACGAGCAGCAGCAGGACGAGGCCCACGGTGACCAGGAGTTCGCCGCCGCTCCACAGCGCGCGTCGGCGACGCTCGCGCCGTCGCCGGGTGCCGTGCTCCAGGACGGGGACCCGCATGACGTACGCCTCCCTCCGAACAGGGGTCCGCACGATAGGCGTTCTCCCCTCAAGTGGCCATACATGCGGCCGTCCCGAGCCGCGCCAGAATGACACCCCTTGTCATAACCCTTGGAGAAATAGAAAGCCGGATAGAAAGAAAGCGCTGTCGCACCTCTCGACAACCCCTCCTGTCACACCCGATGCTTCGTGTTGGCACGCGGGGGGCCGCTATGGGCGAGCCATTGGTTCCACGAGTCAGCTCCTGTTCAGGGACAGGTAGTTGAGCCCCACGGAGAGGCGGAGAAGACAGCCATGATCCGACGCAGAACGCTGCTGACAGCCGCAGGAGGCACCCTCCTCGGCAGCGCCCTGGCCACCGGCACCGCACACGCGGACGCCACGGTCGCCATCAGTCCGGGAACCTCGTACGGCACCTGGGAGGGCTGGGGCACCTCCCTGGCCTGGTGGGCCAACGTGTTCGGCGCCCGGGACGACTTCGCCGACATCTTCTTCACCAGCAAGTCGACGTCCTACAACGGCACTTCGCTCCCCGGTCTCGGTCTGAACATCGCCCGCTACAACCTGGGTGCGTGCAGCTGGAACACGGTGAGCGGCTCGTCGATGGTCGCGTCGCCCAACATCCCCGCCTTCAAGCAGATCGAGGGCTACTGGCAGGACTGGAACAACGAGGACCCGACGTCCTCCGCGTGGGACTGGACGGCGGACGCGAACCAGCGCGCGATGCTGGTGAAGGCGACGTCACGCGGGGCGACCTCGGAGCTGTTCGCCAACTCCCCGATGTGGTGGATGTGCAGCAACCACAACCCCTCGGGCGCCTCGGGCGGCGGCAACAACCTCCAGACCTGGAACTACCGCCAGCACGCCTCGCACCTGGCCGCGACCGCCCTGTACGCCAAGAACAACTGGGGCGTGAACTTCGCGACGGTGGACCCCTTCAACGAGCCCTCGTCGTCCTGGTGGACGGCGACCGGCACGCAGGAGGGCTGCCACATGGACTCGACGGTCCAGGCGGCCGTACTGCCGTACATGCGCAGCGAGTTGAACAACCGCGGTCTGACCGGCGTGAAGATCTCGGCCTCGGACGAGACGAGTTACGACCTCGCCCGCACCACCTGGAACTCCTTCAGCTCGACCACGAAGGGGTACGTCAACCAGGTCAACGTGCACGGTTACCAGGGCTCGGACGGCCGACGGGACCTCCTCTACACGGACGTCGTGACCACGGCCGGCAAGAAGCTGTGGAACTCCGAGACCGGCGACGGCGACGGCACCGGCTACACCATGGCCTTCAACCTCCTCTACGACTTCCGCTGGCTGCACCCCACGGCCTGGGTCTACTGGCAGGTCATGGACCCGACGGCGGGATGGGGCGTCATCAAGTACGACGGCAGCACCCTGCAGGCCGGGGCGGTCGAGACGAAGTACTACGTGCTGGCCCAGTTCAGCCGGCACATCCGCCCCGGGATGAAGATCCTCGACACGGGCGTGAGCTACGCCACGGCGGCCTACGACGCCAACGCCAAGCGTCTGATCATCGTGGCCCTGAACACCTCGACGTCGGCCCAGACGCTGACCTTCGACCTGTCCCGCTTCACGACGGTGACGGGCGGCTCCGGCGGCCTGGTCCCGCGCTGGAACACGGTGACGACGGGCGGCGACAAGTACGCGTCGTACTCGAACACCTACCTGAGCGGGAAGACGGTGGCGGTGCCGTTCGCGGCGAAGGCGGTGCAGACGCTGCAGATCGACGGCGTGACGATCTGAGGACGCGGACGCGGATGCGGGCCGGGGGCCGGGCTTTCGTTGCCCGGCGCCTGGCCTGCACCTCTCTCTCCCTTTGTCACTGATCGGCAGTACGGTGTCCACCATGCGCCCCGACACGCCTGCCGAGAACGTCGACCACAACGCCGAAGCGGCGCGCCTGGAGCGGACCGCCGACCGGTACCCCGAGGACTCCGAGGCCCTGCTCCTGCAGGCCGCGGCCCATCTGGAACTGGCCGGCGACCGCCCCGCCGCGACCACCCTCTACGACCGCCTGCTGGCCGCGCAGGACGGCCTGGAGAACCCGTTCCTCGTCCGCGCCCTGAAGGCCTCGAACCTCTGGGAGTACGGCCACGAGGCCGAGGCCCGCGCGATCATCGAGGGTGTTCGCGTGGCGGCCCCGCGGGACCCGGCTCCCTGGGTGATCGTGGCGGAGTCCCTGGAGTCCCACGACGAGCTGGAGCAGGCGCAGGAGACGTTCACGGAGGGCGCCCGGACGCTCCTGACGGACGTGGCGGAACCGCCGTACTCCACGCATCCCCTCCTGTTCGGCCGCCACCGCGTCCGCCGGATGCTGGGCGTGGCCCACGACGACTGGGACGTCCTGGCCGACACCCTGCACACCTCCCCGGTCTCCCTGGACGAGCTGCACGACCCGAAGCGCGTGTGGTCCCTCGGCTCGGAGAACCCGGCGGAGCTGGAGGCGGAGATCTCCCGCCTGCGAGCGGAACTCGGCACGTTCCGGGAGGCCCTGTCCCGCCCGTTCCCGGTGGCGGTCCTGCACTGGCCTGCTTCCGAACTGACGGAGCTGGTGGACGCGTACCCCTCGCTGTCCTCGGAGTACCCCTCCCACGAGGAGCACCTGGAGACGATAGAGGCGTCGCTGCGCGAACTGGCCTCTTCAGGCACCCCCAACCTGGGGATCGTCACCGGCACGGTCCCCTCGTACGAGGCGTTCGCGGCCTCGGAGGGCATGTCTCCGGCGGAGGTCTCCCTGCTCCCGCAGTACGCCACGACGCTGGCGGCGCGGGGACGCGCGGTGGAGTGGCCGCCGCAGCGGGGGACGGTGTGCTGGTGCGGGTCGGGCCGGGTGTACGGGGAGTGCCACGGGGAGTGACGTGGTGAGGGGGCGAGGGTGTGCTGCTCGCCCCCTCTTGTTCTGGCTTTGCTCCTGCTGTTACTCGGAGAGCCAGTCGGTGGCGTTGAGGGCGAGGGCGGCGTTGGTGGCGCCGGTGTCGTTCCAGCCGTCGTAGAGGGTGTTGCCGGACTGGCCGGTGCCGTCGTCGATCGGCGAGCTGTCGCCCCAGAAGGCGACGCGGCCGCTGCCGAAGGTGCTCGTGGCGAAGAAGGCACCGGTGTTGCCGGAGTAACCGGAGCGGTACACCAGGCCCTTGACGGCGGAGTTGTCGGCGGGCTTCAGAGTGGCCGTGGTGCCGTCGGCGATGAGGCTCTTGGTGACGGTGCCGAAAGAGCCGTGCAGGACGGGGTCGCTGCTGTCGCTGATGGCGGCCGGGTAGCCGGAGCTGATGTCGAGCGAGTCGATGGAGAAGCCGAACGGGTCGGTGGAGTCGACGCTGTTGTTGGTCATCAGGTCGTTGAAAATCTCGACCGCGTCCTCGCCGTCGTTGTTGCGGTCGGCGCCGGTGTGGTCGGAGATCATGAAGAGGCCGCCGCCGTTCTTCACGAAGTTCATGATCGCGGTCTTCTCGGCGGTCGTGAAGAGGGTGTTGGGCTCGGGCAGCACCAGGGTGTCGAAGTTCGACAGGTCGGTGGCCGAGGAGCCGCCGTACGTCAGCGCGCTCGTCGCGGTCTTGAGGCTGTAGTTCCCGGTCTTCTGGAGGGCGACGCCCCAGGAGGAGAGGGCGCCGGTCCAGTCCTTCTCGGCGGACGGCGAGGAGTTCTGACCGAGCGGATCCGGCTGGCTGGTGGAGATGATCCAGTCGGCGTTCCCCGCGGTCTCGGCGTGGCCGTTGTCGAACAGCACGCGGTGCGGGGTGGCCGCGGCGGCGGGGGTGGCCGCCTGCAGGGTGGCACCGGCGGCGACCAGGCCGAGGACGGTGAGGGCGGTGGTGAGCCTACGGGGACCGGGCATCGCATGAACCTCCATGAGTGGGGGGAGAGGGGCGGTGCGGGTGACAAGGGACGAGTCTTCGCGCGTAGAACGGGGGCTTGGGGAGCCCTGCGCTCGACACAGGGCAGGACGCTACAGCGAAGATCACGGCGGTCGGCAGAGCCCTCGACCACTTCACGGCGATCTCTTACCGGAGGACATAGCCGTACGACCGCACCGGCACGGTCGACCTCCGAGCCCGTAGGCATTGCCCAGGCCTGAGCGGCGCAAAGTGTGCGTCACCCCTTGCTTCGCAAACGTAAAAGTTCCTTCTCCGGAAGGGTCCCGCCCAGGGATGCTGGCCGCTGCGACAGCTTTCGAACAGTTCGAACGGGGAGTCGGATGGGCGGGCAGTTCGGGGTGGACCCCGAGACGCTGACGGAGTTGGCGGGCAGATTCGACCGGGAGGCGTCGGGGCTCGCCGGGCCGATCGGGGCGTTCTCGGGGAGCGCGGCCGAGATCGGTGCGGCGTTCGGGCTGCTGGGCATCTGCGACGGCGCGGCAGACAAGTACCGCCAGTTGCTGGACAACACGGCGAAGGCGCTCGGCCACCTCCCGGACGTACTGAGGAGCGACGCCGACCGACTACGGCTGAACGCCACCCACTACGCGAACTCGGACCAGACCGCCCTCGGTTATCTGCACACCGCGGCCTCGGGTGACCGTTCGTGAGCGTCAACAGCTGGATCGACGGCAAGGTCCTGGAGATCCTCCAGGCGGCCGGCGTGGAACTCCCGGGCGGCGACGGCGACACGCTCCGCTCCATTGCCCGTTCCTGGGACACCATGGGCACCGAACTGACGGACGTCGTACGGGCCGTGGACTCCGCGATCGCCGGAGTCGACCGGCAAGGCTGGCACGGGGACGCACGGGACGCCTTCGAGAAGCGCTGGGGCGAACAGAAGCAGGTCACCCAGGACATCGCGGACAACTTCCACCACGTCGCCGACGGCCTGCGGTCCTACGCCGACGAGATCGACGGGATCAACAAGGAGATCATCGACATCTGCGTCGAGATCGCGGAGATGGAGATCGCCGGGGTCGCGTTGTCGTTCTTCACCGGGTTCATCTCGGATCTGGTGGCGAATACGGCGGTGGCGGAGCGGGTGGCCAAGATCGTGGATCTGGTCGGCTTGTTCACGTCGGCGGCTGAGCGGGTCGCCGGGCTGTTGGAGCGCTTCGGTGTGATGAGCGCCGAGACGACGGGGACGCTGGTGAAACTGGCGTCTTGGCTCGGGCGGTTCAGCGTGAATGCCACGGAGAGCCTGGCCACCAACTTCGTTGCCGACTCCGGAAGCCTGATGCTGAACCAGGCCGCCCACGGACAGCCGGTAACTGTGGGGGACGACCTGGAGAACGGCGGCTGGGCCGCGTTCGGTACGGCGGCTTTCACCGCGGGAGCCGGAACGGTGGGAGAACGCCTGACCGGAGTGGCGGGCGATCTCCTGCGAGGGGATGGTCTTCTCGGTACCAGCCTCAACGGCGCGGCCGGGAATATCGCGGGCGGGATCACGCTCGACGTCGCCAACGGTTCGGACGCTTCGACGATAGGCCAGGACGCGCTCACCAACGCTGCCACGGGTGCTCTCGGCAATGCCCAGAACCACGGCGTCAATCACGCCCTGGAAGAACACGGCAGCCTCGGCGGAGACCACCTCAGCGACCGGGGGAAACTCGCGGACGGTGCCTTCAGGAACACTGTGGGTACTGCCCTCAACACCGGCGTCTACGCCGCTGGATCCGGCATCGAGTCCGACATCCAGGACCTGATGAAGGACGAGCAGGACGAGTGAGCACTCTCAGCGGCATTGCCCTCGCGGCCGTATGGACGCCGAATCCGAACCACCCTCTGACCCTGATCAACTTCTTCGGATACCTGATGCTGATCGTCGGGTGCGTGATCACGGTCACCGGTGTTGTCGCGACCGTTTTGATTTCGCGCGGCAAGAGCCAGAAGAAGTGGGGTGACCACCTGGTCGGACCCTTCATCCTTGCCATCGGTCTCGTGCTGGCGTACTTCGGTGTACGACTCTTCTAGCACCTGGGCAATGGAGCGCATGAGGCCTGTCAGCGAGGTGATCCTTGCAGCGGTGTGGACTCCGAACCCGGAGCATCCCTACACATGGACCAAGTTCCTCGGCTTCCTGTGCCTGGTGGCCGGGTTGGGGATCGCGGTTCTCGGGCTCACCCTGAGCGTGGTGCTCGTACATGGCATCCAAGACAGGAAGTGGGGCGGGTACGTGATCGGCCCGGTGATCCTCGCCGTCGGTCTGGCGATCGGGTACGTCGGGATCCGCCTTGTTTAAGAACCTCGCGGCGGTCGCGCACAACAACCCGGACCATCCCACCACCTGGACCGCCTTCATCGGGTTCCTCGCGGTGGTCATCGGCTGTGCCATCGCCCTCATCGGGGCATACGCGGCGTTCAGCACCTGGCGCGAACTGGCCCCACCGCACCGCCGCGCGCAACTGCTCCCGCTCGCACTCCTGGCCGCCGTCTTCCTGGCCGTGGGCCTGGCGGTGGCAGCGTTCGGCGTCTGGCTGTTCTAGTGCGGCCGCTGAATGGCCTGCAACAGGGACGCGCCCCGGCCCGAGCCCGCAGAACTCCCTTCCCCACACTGTTGAGACCCCTTGGTCAACTCGGCACCTTCAGCCCCGCCACACCCACGGGCAGGCCCATGCGCACACCCCACTCACGGACCGCCGAACCGACCCGGCGTGCAGGCGAGACGCGCCCGCGCCCCACAAACCCCGGCCCCCACCCCCGAACCCGCCCGGGCCCCCGCTCTCCCAGGCCGCCCGCTCGCTACTCCCCCGCGCTGGAGCGGACTGGGTCAAGGGTCGGCCGCAGGCCGATCGCCGAAGGCGACGCGACCGAAGGGAGCGCCCTTGAGGCAGTCCGCGGAAGCACGACACTGCAAAGAAGCGGGCGGCCCAACGGCGACCATGAAGTGAGCGGCACCGCCGGACAGTTCAGCGCCGCAGGATCGGCCGCACCGGATGTCCGGCGTGCTGAGGGTGCATTTCACTCCGCCCCGGACCAGCGACCCGCTCAGGTGGATGCACTCGTTGGTCGCATCGAACCAGATATAGAGCGGCCCGGCGTAGTAGTGGTAGTTCTGCGGTCGCCCCTGGTGTCGTCAACTCCTCGCGCGTCTATACGATGATTCCGCAACGTCTGATGGAAGGTCCCCGTACGTGCACAGAAGTCGCGTATATGCGGTCATTATCGACACACCCGAAGCTGAGGCTGCCCAGGCAGCAAAGTTCTGGTCGGCGGCTCTCGGCGTCGACGCCCAACCGTTTCCACCGGCCCCACAGTTCACCACCCTCCATGAGGCTCTGCCGGGACTCATCACTGCCGTTCAAGCCGTCGACGACGCACCTCGTATGCACCTGGACATTGAGACTGACGACGTCGAGGCGGAAACCACGCGCTTGATCGCCCTGGGTGCGGAGCAGATTTCACAGTGGCAGGAGTGCCACGTGCTACGCGTGCCTGGTGGCCAGCTGATCTGCGTGCTCCCCGTGGAGAGCGATCCCGAAGTCTTCCAAGCACGGGCCACAGTCTGGCCGTAACGACGCAGCGATAGCCATGCAGTTCTTGCGACGCGAACCTGCGCCGCAGCCGCACCCGGCTGCACGGCACACGTGGGCGCGGCGCTTTGAGCGAGGCCATAGGCGCTGCCGTCGAGCAAGCGATGGAGGGTCTGGAGCAAGCCCAGCGTCAACTGCGCCGCCACATGGACGACATGGCCGGCGGCCTTGACCAGACCAGCCGCAACCACCGCGCCAACGACGAACGTATCGCCAAGCAGTTGCGGGGCATCGGTGAGCGCTCGGCCGGACAAACGCCCACCCGTCCCCTCGCCCTGTCGGCGGGCCCACCCGGGGGATTGAGGTGCCGAGCACGCGGGAAGCCGGTGTGGTCGCCGCCCACTGAGCCCCCTCGGTGGGCCAGGACGGCGTACCCGCCGCCGGCAGCCGGGCGACGTCACCCGGCTCCGGACTCCGAACAGCGGCCCACGGCACCGAGGACCTGGTGCTCGGCGGGCAGGTGCGGGGGCGAAGAAACCAGACCCCGGCTGTCGGGCTGGACCGGTGACGCGTCGCGGAACCGAGTCATGCGGCCGTCTTTCCCGTCACGAGCGCCGCCGAGGCACGGACCGGGGAAGACCGTGGGTGAAGGGAAGGTAAGGGGATGCCTTCCAGTTCGCAGGAATCGTCTGATCGGGCTCTGCCCACGGCAAGTCCGTGGCAAGATCAGCCGTCCCCCACGCACCCGGCTCATTCGCGCATCGACGCGGCTTATCGCGAGGAGGGCACTGCCCGTGACGGCGTTCGAAGACAACCCCCGGCCCTCGGGATCCGGACGCCTGCGACGTCGGTCGTCCTTGGGGCGCAACCGCGCGCACGGGCTGTCGCTGCGGGCCACCCTGATCGTCCTCGTCCTGGTTCCCAGCGTGGCCCTCGCGACGCTGTGGGTCCTCAGCGTCCTCCACCTCGCCGACGACTGGCGCGTCGAGTCGTCGCAGTCGTCGCTCGCAGACCGGGTGGGCCCTCCGGTACAGATGATGACCTCCGCCCTGCAACGGGAACGGACCCTGACCGCCCAAGCCCTGGCCGACCCCTCGGCGTCGAGGGCGGCGCTCACGGCCCAGCGCCGGCTGACCGACAAGGCGGTGCCGGCCGTCACCGCTCTCACCGCGCTGGACACCACACACGGCCAGGACGGTCTCGCGCAGGCGATCGAGGGAGCCGTGCGGCCGCTGTCCCGGCTCGCGGACGAGCGGCACGCGGTGGACAGCGGGACGGCCGGCCAGCAGAGCGCGTACGACTACTACACCGGTGCCGTCACTGCGCAGTTGAACCTCGTTGACGCTCTCGACCGCGGGGCCGACGGCGAGGCCCTCACCGAGGCGCGACCGCTGATCGACCTGGTCTCCGCCATGGAGATGACGGACCGCGTCGACGCACTGCTCGCACCCTGCGGACACTCCTGCCATCTGCCGTACCCCGCATACGGACGTGCCGTCGACGCCATCGCCACGCAGAAGTACCTGCTGGGCGAACGGGCGGCGCCGGCTCTCCACGGCGACGAGGTCACGCAGTACCGGGAACTCACCTCCAGCAAGGAGTGGGTGGACCTGACCTCCCAGGAGGACAGGCTCCTCAAGGCGACTACCGCGGAGCACCGCGGGGACGAGATCGCAGTCGCCTGGGATGAGGCGCGGTGGCGTTCCGACCTGCCGGCGGTCCAGACCCGGCTGCAGGCGCTGCTCGACACGCGCCTGGCCTCGGTCTCCGCCATCGTCGCGCGGACCATCGCTCAGCCGTGGAGGCTGCTGGTCACCGCGACCGCGATCATCCTGGTGGCTGTCGTCCTGGTGGTGGCGCTCACCTGGCGTATGAGCCACGCGTTGCGCGGACGCGTCCTGGCGCTGCGTCAGGAAGCGCAGGAGCTGCGGATCCGGCTTCCGGAGGTGATCGAACGACTGGCCAACGGCGAGGAGATCGACGTGGACGCCGAGGCGCCCACCGTCGAGTACGCCGGTGACGAGCTCGCCGAACTGGGCACGGCGCTGAACCTGGCCCGGCGCAGCGCCGTGACGGCCGCCGTCGACCAGGCTCGGCAGCACCGCGGCTTCGAGTTGCTGCTGCAGCGGCTGGCGCGGCGCACACAGCTGCTCATCGGCATGCAGCTGAAGAAGATCGACGAGATGGAGCGACGGCACGAGGACGCCGAAGTGCTGGAGGGCCTGTTCGACCTGGACCACCTCACCGCCCGGCTGCGCCGCTACGAGGAGAACCTGGTCATCCTGGGGGGCGGCCAGCCCCAGCGCCGCTGGCGCAGGCCGGTAGCCCTGCTGGACCTGCTGCGCGCCGCCCAGGGCGAAGTCCAGGACTACCGCCGGATCTCCATCGACGTCGCGGGCAGCCCCGCGTTGTCCCAGCGGGCGGTCGGGCCGCTGATCCACATACTCGCCGAGCTGATGGAGAACGCCGCCTCCTTCTCCAAGCCGCCCATGCCCGTGGAGGTCAGGGCGGGGCTGGTCGGCCATGGCATCGTCGTGGAGATCGAGGACCGGGGCCTCGGCATGGAAGGCGACCAGTACGCCGCGGCCAACGCACTGATGCGCAATCCGCCGCAGCTGGACGTGATGACCCGGGCCGACGACGTCCGGCTGGGTCTGTACGTGGTGGCACGGCTCGCCGGCGACCTCGGTGTCCGGGTGGAGCTGGGCCCCTCGGCGTTCGGCGGCACGCGGGTCGTCGTACTGGTGCCCGGCGAACTCGTCACCGCGAGCCCGGCGCCCGTCGGCCCGGCGGAGGCCGGGGCACCGGCCGAAGGCGCGCCTGAGGAGACGGCCGCGGGGCCGGCTCCCCAACCGGCCTGGCGGCTTCGGCCCTCGGAGACCAGCGCCGGCGCTCGGCCGGAGGCGACACGTGAGGACGCCACCTTCGCGACGCCGGTCCGCGGCCCATGGCAGTACGGCCGGCTCCCCGCCAGGACACGCGGGCGCGCCATGGCGGCCGTCACCTCCGCGACGGACACCGAACCCGGCACCGACCAGGCCGCGCTGCCCGCACCGGAAGAGGGAGGACCGTCACGGCCGCTGCCGCAGCGGGTGCGCCAGTCCAGCCTCGTCGCGGAGCTCAGGGAACCGGACGGTCACCAGCCCGAGCGACCCGAGTCGGCACCTCCCACCCGACCGAGACGCTCCGGGGCCGCGGTCGCGGCCTTCCAGCGGCAGTCCCGGCTGGCCAGGAACCGCCCTGAAACCGGCGCCGTCCAGGCCCCGCCCACCTCGTCCACGACGGAAGACGATCGCTCATGACGCACCACACCACCGCCGGCCACTCGGACCTTGACTGGCTCCTCGACGGCCTCGTCGACCAGGTCGCCGGAACCCGGAACGCCGTCCTGCTGTCGGACGACGGCCTGGTCATGGCCAAGTCCGGCATGATCGAGCGGTCCGACGCCGAACGGCTCGCGGCCGTCGCCACCAGCCAACAGAGTCTGGCCCGCGGCATCGGCCGGCTCTTCGACGGAGGCCCGGTCCAGCAGGTGATCGTGGAACTGGCGGAGTTGTGGCTGTTCGTCACCTCCGCCGGCAGCGGTACGCACCTGGCCGTGGTGGCCTCCCAGGAGGTCGACGCTGAACTCATGGCCGTGGCCATGCACACGCTCGTGCAGCAGGTGGGCCAGCGGATGGGGACCTCGCCCCGCTATCCCGGGGCCCTGGACACGGATGCGGACGCCGAGGAACGGTAGTGGCTCACTGGACGGAGAACGCCGAGCTCCACGAGGACGGGTCGATGGTCCGCCCCTACACGATCACGCGGGGACGGACGGCCTCGGAGAGCGACGACCTGACCCTGATCACCGTGGTGGCCACGGTGACCTCCGGCCAGGCGGACGGTGGGCAGCCACGGCCCGGGCTCCAGCCGGAGCACCGGGCGATCCTCGAACTGTGCCGGCAGCCGAAGGCTGTGGCCGAGATCGCCGGCTCCGTCAATCTCCCTGTCTCCGTGACGAAGATCCTGATCGGCGACCTGATCACGACCGGGTGCCTGCGTGCCCGGCCGCCCCTCGCCTTCGCGTACGCGAGCGGCTTCCCTGACATGACGATCCTCGAGGCGGTGCGCGATGGGCTACGCGGGCTCTGATCACTCGGCGGGCTTCGCCCCCCTGGCGATGAAGATCCTCATCGCCGGTGGTTTCGGCGTCGGCAAGACCACCATGGTCGGGGCGGTGAGCGAGATCACCCCGCTGTCCACTGAGGAGTACCTGACGCGGGCCGGCGTCGGCGTGGACGACCTGGCGGGCGTCCAGGACAAGTCCACCACCACGGTGGCCCTGGACTTCGGCCGGATCACCATCAGCCGTGAGCTGGTCCTGTACCTGTTCGGAACCCCCGGCCAGGAGCGCTTCTGGTTCATGTGGAACGACTTGGTCCACGGTGCGCTGGGCGCCGTCGTGCTGGTCGACACCCGTCGGCTGGACACCAGCTTCGCGGCAGTCGACTTCTTCGAAAGCCGATCCATTCCCTTCGTCATCGGCGTGAACTGCTTCAACGGCGTCCGGGACCGCACACAGGAGGAGATCCGGGCCGCGCTCGACCTGGATCCCCTGGTGCCCGTGGTGTTGTCCGACGTGCGTGACTGTGCGGTCAGCCGTGGGCTGCTGACGACCCTCGTCGAGCACGTCATGGCGGGACATCCCGGGACGCCGGCGCAGCCCGTCGGCTGACGCTCGGGACGGTCGCGTCGCGGCCGGGGGTGATCGCATGCTCTGGTTGGCTTGCTTGGCCTTTCCCAGGCTCGCGAACGACAATCCCAGCCCGACGATGCCTGTAACGGCGCCGGTCAGCCCGGCCGCGTCACCCCATTCCACTGAAGTTCCCCAAGGCCGGGTAGTTAGCGCGTTTCCGCTGGTGGCAAGGTAGTTGAGGGGGCTTTCGGGCTGCTGTAGGTCGCTGGTCCGGTCTTGGTGATGAGTCCGTTCGCGGCCCATCTGTCGAGCCGGCGGTACATCGTGCTGAGGGTGATTGCGATCGAGCGATGGCCCATTCCTTCCAGTCCCGCTCAGCCACGGCCAGCTCAGCCTGGATGCGGTCAGCCCCCTCCCGCAACTCGTCCACGCGACGGCGAGCCACGAGCTCACGCTGTTCCAGCAGCCCCACGACCGACGGCATCCATGACCTCCAGAACAGAGGCGAGATGTCACTAATCCGGTACATGACAGATGGCATTCGGAATGCTCTGCCTGTCGCAGAGTCAACACCCGGCTTTTCACGAAATCTCCGCCGGATTACACCGACGAACCGGCTTCTCCCGCAGCTGGCCCCTGTCAGCCGCCCGAAGGTCTGACAGCGCCCCTTGCGCGACCCGCAAGCCATACGGCGATCCGCTCCTTGAACTCACGGTTGACGTAGGGACTGTCGTGAACCGCTATCCGCTCCAGGTGCCGCAGGACGTTCTCCGAGCGATCCGGGTGGCGCACCACGAGCACGTCGACGCCGATCTCACCCGTCGAGGCATGGACGTACACACTGCTGTCGAGAGCCATCATCGCGAAGCCCGGATGGCCCGCATGAACACCGAGGAACGCCGACCCCGCGGCCCGGCCCATGATGTCCCAGCGCTCCAGGAGCCGGACCCGGCTCCAGACCGCCGGCGCGGTGTAACTGTCACTGTGCAGGTGCCGCAGGGCGGCCTGGTGCGACCGCGTGCCCTGCGGAAGCTGCACGAGAAACTCGCGCCGGTGGTCGAAAAGACCCGAGGAAACAGCGAGGTCGTACCAGTCCGAATTGAGTCGCTCGACAAGCCGCGGGGTGTCGTACCGATGGGAGAAACCGCCCACCACGTCCTCGGCCCCGTATCCCACGACGAACGGCATCACACCGTCCGGCACGGCGTCCGGAATCACCTCGATCCCGGCCCGCCACAGCGGCCGGTACACCTTACGGTTGCGCTCCTGGACACCCATCAAGCCCCTCTCGGCCCTACTCGGCGATCTATCTCTCAGCCACCCACCTGTGCCGCAAACGGCTCTGCATGCGTCGGCACCGAGGCCACCAACGCGATCCACGACCCGTCCGCGAACCCCAACTCGAAACGGCCACGCTGGAGCACGCCCTTGGGATTCGCGCGGACGCCGACAACGGCAGCTCGTGATGCCTCCCACTGCAGTTCGTACGCCGTTGTGGTCTGCCAGAGTTTCGCGCGGTCCGCGAGCACGAGCACTCGGCGGTCAGTGAACGCAACCGCCAACCTGGCAGCGGGCAAACGCGCGGCACTGTAGTGCGCCACCAGGAACTGCCCGGCCTGGCTCTCCCAACCGCCGTACATGCCCTTGCCGTGGGCCGCCTGAGCGAGCGTGTTGTCGACCGCCAGCTCGGCGCCCTCCATCGTCCGCTCCACACCACCGGCGGCCTTCGATTCGCTCGGCCGCAGGAACCTCTGTACCGCGCCCGGGAGACGGGACTTGATCCGGCGTTCCAGCTCCGATTCCTGGGGCGCCTGCCGCAACCAGACCGGCCGCTCCGGCACCCCGGGGGCCATCTCACCCTCGCACACCGCGATCAGCTGTTCTCCCGGCTGAAGGTGGGGCTGGACCTGGTCGCGGCAGTCGTTGTTCATTCCCGTGTCTCTCTGGTTGGACGAGTGGTCAGCCGAACGGATCGTCCCGGAACCGGGGTTCCACCGTCTGGTGATCGCGATCTGACGGGTTGGCGATGCCCAGGCGGCGAGCGAGGGCTGGGTGACCTCATCCCGCACAAGAGATGTCAGTGTCACCTGCTACAACAGAGCAGTTGCCGTATATCGAGCGATTGGGGAAGAGCGTGGCTCAGCCGGGGGATCTGTCACAGCCAGTCGCGGGTGTGTACGAGGAGCTCATCACCCAGCGCATGCAGGCGCAGATGGAGCAGCTCAACGCCGCCGGTTGGAAAGCCATCGACGATGACGTCAGTGAAGAATCGTCTCCCCATGTGCTCGCCCGACACATCAGCCGGGCCATCGGGCGACGACTGAGTCAGCTACCACCCGAGAAGCGCGTCGCCGTAGCCAACCAGGTCATGGAGTCACTCGCAGCCGACCCCTTGGAACACGGCCGCGGTGACGTTGGCGAGCTCATCGCTGACGGGCCTCGTCAGCTCCTGGCACTGGCCGAGAAGGAAGCCCCCGGTGTCTACGCGATGCGCCCGCTTACCCCGCTTTCCGAGACCGCGCTTATCACCAACTCCCCCGAGGATCCGAGTCTCGGTAGCGAACTACGAGCCGAGCTGGCCACGGCGGACCGCATTGATCTGCTGTGCGCCTTCGTGAAGTGGTATGGCCTGCGCGTACTCGAGGATTCGCTCCGCGCCGCCAAGGAACGCGGAGTCCCAATCCGCGTCATCACGACTACCTATATCGGCGCCACCGACCGCCAGGCACTCGACCGTCTCGTCCGCGACTTCGATGCCGAGGTGAAGGTCAACTACGAGATCCGTTCGACACGGCTCCACGCGAAGGCTTGGTTGTTCCGGCGGAAGAGCGGCTTCGACACGGCGTACGTCGGAAGCTCCAACCTGTCGAAGGCCGCGCTCCTGGACGGTCTGGAGTGGAACGTCCGTCTGTCGTCCGTGGCGACTCCGGCGGTGCTCAACAAGTTCGAGGCCACCTTCGACGCGTACTGGAACGACAGCGCCTTCGAACGGTACGACCCGGACAACGACGGCGAGCGTCTGGACCGAGCTCTGGCCCAGGCCGGTGGAACCGGCCCCACCACCGACCTCAAGATCAGTCTTTCCGGCCTTGAGGTCCGCCCGTTCCCGCATCAGCAGGACATGCTTGAGCGCCTCCACGTCGAGCGCGAGATCCGCGGCCGGAACCGCAATCTCCTGGTTGCGGCGACCGGGACCGGCAAGACGGTCATGGCCGCTCTGGACTATCGAAACCTGCGTCGGACGCTGGGCGACGGGAATCCGCGATTGCTGTTCGTGGCCCACCGCAAGGAGATCCTCAAGCAGTCCTTGCGCACGTACCGCGAGGTGCTCGACGATGCCTCGTTCGGAGAGCTCCTGTACGGCGGTGAAGACCCGCGCGAGTGGAACCACGTGTTCGCCAGCGTCCAGTCACTGAACGTCCAGCGGTTGGAGCAACTCACCCCTGAGCACTTCGACGTCATCGTCATCGACGAGTTCCATCACGCGACGGCGACCACCTACCGCCGGGTCATCGACCACTTCCAACCGAAACAGCTCCTGGGGCTCACCGCCACACCTGAGCGCATGGACGGGCTGAACGTCCAAGACGAGTTCTTCGACGGCCGTATCGCAGCCGAGATGAGACTGTGGGAAGCGCTGGAGAACGATCTCCTGTGTCCTTTCCACTACTTCGGCCTTCCTGACGGCACCGATCTGACCAACATCGGCTGGCAGAAAGGGGCGTACGCCGATCGAGACCTAGGAAACCTGTTCACCGGCAATGACGCCCGGGCTCGCATCGTGGTCAAGCAGATCCGCGACAAGGTCTCCAACCCGGGAGCCATGCGTGCTCTCGGTTTCTGTGTGACCAAGGCCCATGCGCACTTCATGGCGGACTTCTTCCGCAAGGCTGGATTCCAGGCTGTGGCGCTGGACAGCGACTCGCCGGCCGGGGTGCGAGCGCAAGCACTCTCCGAGCTCCAAGACGGCAAGCTTCAAGTGATCTTCTCTGTCGACCTGTTCAACGAGGGCCTCGACATCCCCGACGTCGACACACTGCTACTCCTGCGTCCTACGAACAGCGCCACGGTCTTCCTTCAGCAGCTCGGACGAGGCCTGCGCCGCACGGAGACGAAGCCTGTCCTCACTGTCCTCGACTTCATTGGTCAGCATCGAGCGGAGTTCCGTTTCGAGGAGCAGTTCCGGGCCCTGACGAATCTCTCCCGCAACCGACTCGTCGACCACATCGAGCACGACTTCCCCCAGCTTCCCTCCGGCTGCCAGATCATCCTCGAAGGCAAGTCGAAACAGCTCGTCTTGGACAACATCCGCGCTCAACTAGGCGCCACGGTCAAGGTGTTGGTGAAGGAGGTCAAGGACTACCGCACTCCCCGCCTCGCGGACTACCTACGGGAGAGCCGTCGGGAGATCAAAGAGCTCTACAAGAGCGACAACTCCTGGACGTCTGTCCTCCGCAGGGCGGACCTCGTAGGAGACTCCGCCCCAGCAGGAGAGACGGCCCTCCTCAAACGAGTCCACGCGTTTCTACACGTCGACGACCCTGAGCGCGCACAGGCCTATCTCCGTCTCCTTGCCGACGCTCCTCCCGCGTACGAGTCCCTGAATTCGACCGACCAGGCGTACGCCCGCATGCTCTTCTTCAACCTGTGGGACAACGCGGGTGGCTTCACCAGCTTCCAGGAGGGACTTGCCTCCCTACGCGCCCACCAGGTGTTCCGCGACGAGTTGCGACAGGTGTTGTCGTACGTCATCGAACAGGCCGACCACTTCCCCATCGACCTCTCAGGACCGCACAGCCACATCCCCCTGAAGGTCCACAGCGCGTACAACCGATCCGAGATCCTGACCGCGCTGGGAGTGGCCCGCTTCGGTGGCCAGATGCCCCGGTCCTTCGCGCAGGGAGTGCAGTGGGTTGAGGACATCCAGACCGACGCGCTGCTCGTCACCCTGGAGAAGAACGAGAAGGACTTCTCCCCCACAATCCGCTACAAGGACTTCGCGCTGAGCCCCACGCTCTTCCACTGGGAGTCCCAGAACGCGACTGCCGAGAACTCCCCCACGGGCCTGCGCTACCAGCGCCATGCACAACAGGACAGCCACGTACTGCTGTTCATGCGCCGCTACAAGAACACGGACATCGGCAAATCCCAACCCTGGATGCTCCTCGGTCCGGCGACATACGAGGAGCACACCGGCAGCAAGCCGATGGCGATCACATGGCGGCTGAAGCACGAGCTTCCGGCCGACGTGTGGACGTACTCCGCCATCGCCGCCGGGTAACCCCTTTCCCGAACGCGGGTAAGCGGCGGACTTGAGCTAGCGCAGCGGCCTTTGGACAGGCTTCTCACCGCGTCCAGCAGCTCAAGGCCGCCACTTCAGACTGTTCAAGAAGACAGACCTTCCGCCTCTGCGATGTCCGCCTCGAAGTGGGTTTGGGCGCGATCGAGGGCCTCGTCGGCGTCCCGTCCGTGAGCCCTCAACCAGTGAAGGACATCAGCGATGACGTCGATCGCCGCTTCCTCGACCACAGCCACCGCGCCGGCGCCCGCCAGTCGCAGCCATGCCGACTCGCAGCAGTACGCGCTGAGCAACGTCTCCACACGGTTCACACGAGCACCCCCGAAGTGCCCCTCTGCTGAAGACAACCCTGTCGGCAACTCACACCATGTCACCTTCTGATCGGCCTGGAGCTGAACGCCCCAACGGTCGGTAACAGCACTGACCAGCGCCATCCCTCTGCCGGACTCAGCATCCGGTGCCGCGTCGAGGAGGGTCGGCAAGGCCCGGGTGTCAGGGTCGCGAACCTCGATCCGTACACGGGTTCCGCTCATAGAGACGACGAGCGTGACGGGCGTGCCAGAGCCCACGTGCTTGATCACGTTCGACACGAGTTCGCTGACACAGAGCTGAGCGGCATCGATGACGCCGTGGAGACCCCACAACCCCAGGTGAAGTCGCATGATTCGCCGTAGAGCCGCCACCTCCTCCGGTTCCGCGGTGAAGGGAAGACTCCAAGGCTTCCTTGGTACGCCAGCGATGCAGTCCATCATCAACTCCTCTATCTTCGAACCCAGTTGCCGGGTGTTCCCGACCACACACAGAGAGTTGCATTGGAACTCTCAAAATGGAACTCTCATCCTGCGCGTCTAGTAGCGCGGCTGCGTCACGAGCGCCCCCGGCGTGCGCCACCTTGCCGTCCCCTGGGGACAACCAGGACGATCTGCTAGATCGACATGAAGGGCCGTTTCAATGGCAGTTGGACCCACGACCCGAAGGCGCCAACTCGGTGCTGACCTTCGCCGCCTCCGCGAACGCAAGGGTTTGACCCTTGAAGAGGCAGGTGCACGCGTTGGCATCTCGAAGGCGACTCTCAGCCGGTACGAGACCAAGGAGGGCACGGTCAAGTGGCCGGCCGTCGACGCCCTTTGTCGCGAGTACGACGCTTCCGACGAGGAACGCCTCGCTCTGGTGGAGCTCGCGAAGGGCGCCAAGATCCAAGGGTGGTGGCGATCTCTCGCCGACCCCATCCCTGAGTCGATGAACCTGATGCTCACACTCGAGGACGAAGTCGTACGCGAGGATCACTACGCGTGCATGTACATCCCCGGCCTACTCCAGACCCGGGCCTACGCCGAGGCGGTTCATCGAGCATCTGAAGTGCAGTGCCCAGAGCGCGAAGTGCAACACATGGTCGACATCCGCATGAAGCGCCAGGAGCTCCTCGACCGCGAAGAACCACCGCATATCTGGTGCGTGATCGATGAGGCGGCACTGCGTCGCCAAGTGGGGGGGCGCAAGGTCATGCAAGAGCAACTCCGCCACCTGCTTGCCCTAACTCAGCGGCCCCACATCACCGTACAAGTACTCCCCTTCTCAAAAGGAGCGCACGCAGCGGCAGTTGGCAGTTTCGCCATCCTCCGGGGACCCGCTCCCAACCTGGATGTGGTGTATGTGGATCTACTCAGCGGCGGCCTCTTCATGGAAAATCGGCAAGAGCTTGCACGCTATCGATCAGCATTCGAATACCTTAGCGCCCAGGCACTCGATCTAGAAGCCTCAACGGAAATCATCAACGACATAAACCAGGAGTTCTAATGTCGATCGCGTCGAAACCTCAGTGGTTCAAGTCCTCCCACAGTGGAGGCAGCGGTACGGAGTGCGTCGAATGTGCACGCACGAGCAGCGGGGCCCTCGTACGCGACTCGAAGAATGTCAGCGGACCCGTGGTCATCGTTCGGGAGCAGGCATGGCACGCTTTCACACGGTCCCTGCGGCAGGCTCATATATTGAAACACTGAGCGAGCCCTCATTATCAGTAAGCCAAACCGGCTAGAGGATAGAAACGACCTCCGACGCATCAAACACCAGAGGTCGTACATCTACCAACCTAAACCTCACCCTACTTACTCTCCATGTGGATATCGATATCACGGAAACCATCGAGCACCACGTTTACTATCTTTAGCTCATTTTGCGGATCGGGCTTGACTTGCATCTTTGCCCCCTGATGGGCAGCATCACCGCGAGCCCTAGCCCAGGTCTCGGTCGCACTGAGCCATCCAGAGTCAATATCCGCCTCCTGTAGACCGATTGGCAAGAGCAATCGAAGGAGATTTTTTTCTTTTATTCCATGGTTCTGTTTTCGCGCGTAACGGTGCATATCAGCCCGCGCAGCCTCTATTCGCGCCTCCAGGGCAGGAAATTTTTCCGGCCTGGCAGCTGCTTCGCTTAGAGACCCAGGGATGGGCGGCGCAGATTCCCTATAGGCCACGACCGCCAAGAGGCTAACGGCTATTGAGCCACTAACCTTCCAACCAGAAACGGCCTCATCTATAACCTCGATGACGCGATCCTCTATAAATGACTCGAACTCAGCATGCGCTAGAACCCTGAAGGCGCGCGTCTGTTCGTAGACGAGGTCTTCGTAGTCACCCGTAGGATCAAACGCCTGCGGCAAGAAACTCCGCCGCAGCTCCCCGATCCGCCTCTCTAGCTCCTCGAATCGCACAGAAACCATCCGAACCCCTACGGAACGAGTCGATTGTCGCGCAATTCAGGAACGCGTAGCTGCATATCAATCGCTCCACCGAGCGCCTCACCCCAGAGCGATAGCCTGCGATGAGTAGCGAGCGGAGTCTTTGTGGTTGTCTGAATCGACTCAACGAAACGCTGATTAGTGTCACACAGCTCACGGAAGGCCGATTCGACGGCCGAGGCTCGCGAGAATGCCCTAGCCCTTACGGTCTCCTCCGAAAGGTAGTAGGTCATTACATCGAAAACAGCTCGATTGAACCGCCCTTCATACTTACCACTCGCCCAGCGATAGAACGCGTTATCTCCAAAAATCTTGAACGTCGCCTCGATGGCTTTGTTGCAGTTGTCCCCGACTTGCTTGATACGAACATCTTCCTTCACCCACTGGGCGTTGAGGAGATTTACGGTATCATCAAGAAACTTTTTGAGGTTACCCGTGTAGTCATCCAGAGTGAACTGGAAACCGAAATACCGAAGCAGAACCTCTACATCCCGCATTCGAAAGTCCGGCTTGTCAATTCGCAGAGCCGCTCGCAGCCAATCGCTTTCAGACGCACAGTCGTCCAAAAAGTCAGTGAACGGGCCAGGATGAAGGGCCTGTCGAAGCTCCTGCGGAGACAATTTCACACTGCCTGTATTCAGCCGGAGAAAGACGAGATTGAGGAAATCCTCATTAGGCCAACGTCGCACGACAACGGTTCGAATCGTCTCGTTTAGGAGCGAGTTCAGATCATCCACATAACTGTCGTCATCCTCCATCTTTCGAAGCGTAGCAAGCCGCAAGTCTTGACGGACTTCTAGCCCCGTGAGCGAGAATCCTTTGAAATCCTCTTCCTCCGCCGATGCCGCGAATGATGACCCAGCTGCGAACTGCCGAAGAGCCAGCAGCCGCTGCTTACCATCCAGCACAATAAATTTTCCGCGGCGATTCTTGTCTTCGGCTAGAACGATCTGCGGGATGGGCAGGCCCAGGATCAGAGATTCAATGAAACGACTTTTCCTGGGCTTGTTCCATGCGTCTCGACGCTGAAATCGCGGATTCAGTTGAATATTTCCGCGCCGTAGTTGGCTAAGGATAGTTTCGGCCGTCCAGTCGGTGTCGGTGACGACAGCCCGTGTAACTTCCTCAGAGGTCACCGCTGCGGCCGTGTCCTCTTCTTCGCCATCTACGTCGTCCCAGTCGGCCAGGTCGTCGTTCGCCACGCTAGTCCGCACCTCTCACCCGGTGGTCCCAAGACCTCTTACTCCTCAGCCGCCCCAGTTTCGCAGAGTAGTTCGCCCATGGGTATGGCCATCAGGATCTTTGCTCGTAAGCGTGAGCGCAGAGCTTGGGTCCCATGGCTAACAAGCTCGTGCGTGGTTGGCGCTGGCACGTCGCGAGGTGCGAGCTGGTCCGGTGTTCACCCTTGTTCATCGCCCCGTTCACGAGGAGCTGACGCAGTCCGCAGAGGTCGGCCGTGGAGCCTGCCGCTGGAGGACCGGGTGTCGTGTTGGCTTGCTTGCAATCTCTGCTGTCTCCACAAGATGCGCAATCTGCAGCAATCCTGTTATGCGAGCGGGACTCCGCGCGCATCCTGGA
This sequence comes from Streptomyces sp. NPDC048420, assembly GCF_040651535.1. NCBI lineage: Bacteria > Bacillati > Actinomycetota > Actinomycetes > Kitasatosporales > Streptomycetaceae > Streptomyces > Streptomyces sp. NPDC048420. The sequence goes on along the minus strand of NZ_JBEZKG010000018.1, from coordinate 19,481 downwards.
TCTCCAACGAGCCAGACGGAGGATGTAGATGGTGCTCAGGTTCATCGGCACGACCAGCGACGACGGTGACTGCCCCACCTTGTATGACATCGAGGAAACCGGCGAGATCCTCGTCCAGGGAGAGCGCGAGACCGACCCGGAACACCTGGCCCAGCTCCGGGATGTCAAGGAGTCCGAGACCTTCGTACGTGTCCCGCGCAGTCTCCTGACCCGCTACGCGCCTACGAGCGACACCCCCGAGCTCCAGCCGTTCGCCTCCATCTCCCACCTCTTCCAGGACTTCAAGCACACCGCCTGGCGCCTCGAAACCCGTCGCGGCTACGCCTCTGATCGCAAGAATCCCAAGTGGCCACTGTTCCTCGCGGGCGAGGACATCGGCAGTGCTCCGGACAACTCCTGGCGCGAGAACGTCCGCGCACAGACGGCCCAGGGGAAGAGGTTTGAGCGCGTACGTGTGGTCGACGAACCACTCACCCAGGGACAGGAGTTCCTCCTCGCGAGCGCGCCCAGCAACATCACAGCTGGCGAGGACATCCGTAACCTCACCCGCGCCCAGGCAAGGGAACTGCGGCTGCCAGACCATGACTTCTGGCTCTTCGACTCCAAAATCGTCGCCCGCTTCGCCTTCGACGACGATGACACCACCCTCGGCGTATACGTCACCGAAGATCCGGCCGAAGTTCTCGCGGCGTGCCAAGCTCGGGACGCCGCCTGGCACTTTGCCGTGCGCACGGAGGAGTTCGCCAGACGGGTACGTTCCACAGTGTGAGCACGGACTACCAGACTGCTAGGGAAGCCCTCGGTGCGCGGCTTCGCGAGCTGCGCACCGAGGCCGGTCTGGATGGAAAGGACCTTGCTGCCAAGCTCGGTTGCCAGCCCTCCAAGGTCTCCCGACTCCAGAACGGCAAGCAGACCCCAACCACAGCCGACCTGACGGCATGGGCGCAAGCTTGCGGTCGGCCTGAGGCCGAGGCGGAACTCCAAGGGTTGCGAGCCGGGCTGGAGATGAAACAGCGACACCGCTCCTGGCGACGCCAGCTGGCCGGCGGTCACCGCGGCCGTCAGGAGATCGCCGTACGCCAGAGCGAGGTCACGAAATCGATCCGCGGGCTTGAGGTGTCGCGCGTCCCGGGGCTCTTCCAGACACCCGAGTACGCCCGCGCCATCTTCGACGCGAACGCTGAGTTCCGAGGCATTCCGCCGACCACTGAGGCCGCCGTCGAAGCCCGGATGCGCCGCCAGGAGGCGTTGTACGACCCGGAGAAGACGTTTCAGTTCCTCATCTGCGAAGCAGCCCTGTACCACCGATCATGCCTCGCGGAAGTGATGGCCGAACAACTGGACCGGCTGTACAACCTGGTGGGCCAGCGCCGTATCGAGCTCGGGATCATTCCCTTCGGCACGCAGCTGCGTCGTACGGCGCCACACGCCTTCTGGATCTACGACCGACGGTTGGTCATCGTCGAGACGATCAGCGAGGAACTCTGGCTTACCGGTGACGAAGACATCCAGTTGTACGAACGAGCATGGGACTGGCTCTCTGAATCGGCTGAGTACGGAGCTCCCGCGCGGCGCCTGATCGGCCGAGCAAGGGCCTGCTTGGACCTTCCGTAGGCAATCGATCGCAAGCATCACAGCCGTGAGCGCAATCACTCGCAATCCCTTCATGGCCACGCAATTGCCCTGCCTAACGTGCTGGTCATGGCCACGAAACCCACCTGGCAGGCAGTAAGAAGCGAGCCACCAGGGCCTCACGCTCTCGTCACGAGGACCCCAACTCCCGCGGACGCAACGGCCGAGGAGACGTTGACTCCCTCGCTCAGCGAGTTGCTTATCCGGTCAGCGGTCGGCCTACGCGACCGCACCGCGGTGCAAGCCCTCGTAGAGGAGGACAAGCTCCTCTCCCGGGACAACGTCCGTACAGCGCTCGTGAGCAAACAAAATGGGGTCATGACGTGCCGGTGGGAGAGCGTAGCCAAGCGCACGCACACGCTTGGGCTCGACGACGGCGAGCAGGCGTTTCTTGAACTGGTGCTGTCGATCGCGGGCATCCGCCAGAGTTATCTAACCGCCGTGGCGCTACTGGACGAGCGCCGCTTGAAGATCCTGCTCCAGGCGTTGACACGGCTGGCCTGCAACGACCGGATCGCGATCGGCACGCGCGTGTGAGCCTTTCAGCGTGCTTGTCGCAACCGGCGAATTCTGAACTCCCGCCCCGTGCCAAGTACCGATGGACTTTGCTCCCGAAGCTCGGCGAGCGCCCCGCAGACCCCTACAAAGAGAGGCAGTCCACATGACGGTCGTACTCCCCGAAACGACACCGTTCGCCATGCGGTTCGCCGCGCGCCAGACCAGCCGAGCGGCGGACACCAACGGCGTGACCTACGACCCGACGTTGCAGATCGCCTTGACGGCTGCCGGCAATCCCTGGGCCGACCTCATGGCCGGAGACACGAGTAGCAACACCAACAGCGACAGCCAGAACGACGAGGGAACGGATCTCTGGTGACGGCTGTCGCCGAGGAGTCGGTGCTGGTGCTCACGAACCAGTTCGACGCGACCGCGGATTCGGTGGTGGCGCGGTTGTACGACCGTGGGGTGCCGGTCTTCCGCTGTGACACCGCGGAATTCCCTCAGGAGCTCACGATGTCCGCCACGCTAGAGGGTGGTTGGGGTGGCAACCTCGACAACGGGGTTCGACAGCTCGACCTGTCCTCTGTGAGAGCGGTCTACTACCGCAGGCCCGAGGAGTTCCGACTACCCGACGGTATGTCCGAGGCTGAGCGGCAGTTCGCGGCGGCTCAGTCCCGGGCGGGTTTCCTCGGTGTGGTCGCTTCCCTCCCCTGCTTGTGGATCAACCATCCAGCTCGTGAGCAGCAGGCCAATTACAAGCCGTGGCAGCTCAGGGTCGCTCAGGACCTCGGGCTCAATCCTCCCCGGTCGATCATCACCAACGACCCTGCGGACGGCCGTAAGTTCGCAGCCGACATCGGGGCTCCGATTATCACGAAGTCTCTGGGGTCCCCTGTCGACACGGTGATCGTCGACCCGGCTGACTTCGATGATTCGGTTCGTCTCTGCGCTCACCTCTTTCAGGAGTGGATGGACAAGGCACACGAGGTCCGGCTGACGGTGGTCGGCTCGCGTTTCTTCGCCGTGGAGATCCACGCGGGGTCGGACGCGGCGCTGGTCGACTGGAGGACCGACTACGCAAGCCTCACCTACCGTCCGACCGTCGTTCCCGAGTCGGTGCGCTTGCGGGTGAGGGCCTTTATGCGCCACTTCCAGCTCGTCTTCGGCGCGTTCGACTTCGTCGTGACGCCCGAAGGGGCATGGCGGTTCCTAGAGGTGAACGCCAACGGTCAGTGGCACTGGATCGAACAGGAGACGGGCATGCCGATCGCCCGCAGCATCGCCGAACTACTGGAGAAGGGCGCAGGAAATGAAGGCCGATGAGTCACCCGAACCAGTCAGGTCGCTTCTGCGGCAGCTGGTTGGCGAGTTGGAGGCTGACATGTCGCTCCGCTCCCCAGAGTGGCGCAGGGCCGTAGAGACGGTTCCCCGTCATGTGTTCCTGCCCGAGTTCTTCCGGGACGGCTCAGGGGCCGACGGGGTGACCGAGTACACGCCGGTGCTTCGAGATCGCGACCCCACCGAGTGGCTGCGCCTCTGCTACGAGAACAAGACGTGGGTGACTCAGCTCGACAACGGGGCCACGACCTCGACCGATGCCCCGGTGAGGGGCGTTCCTACGAGTTCGTCGACTCTCCCCGGATCCGTCGTGCGCATGCTCGAAGACCTGGATGTGACCGACGGGATGTCCGTCTTTCAGGCGGGAGGCGGCTCGGACTACTCGACCGCTCTGCTCTGCGAGCGTCTGGGAGACAGGTTTGTTGCGCGCGCCGAGTACGACCCCGGGCTGTCGGACCTTGGACGCGAGCGGCTGGCCTCCCTCGGTCACCATCCCCGGGTAGTGACCGGTGATGCTGACGCGGGGTGCCCTGAACGGGCGCCGTACGACCGGATCATGGCCACGTACTCTCCCACGCACATTCCGGCGGCTTGGCTGGAACAGTCAGCTCCCGGCGGAGTCATCCTGGCATCGCTGGTCGGCAGTCTCGGTGCCTACGGCTATGTGCGGGTGCGCGTGGAGTCGCCGGAGTTGGCGCGTGGGCGGTTCATCGACAGCACCGTTTCCTTCATGCCGGACCGGGACGCGCCGACGTCCGAGGTGGGGCCCTTGCTTCGGCCCGCGGTTGACGAGCGTCAGAGGGCGGAGGGGATGCTGTCGAACATCGCCCCCGCCATGCTGTCGGTGCCCTCCCTGATGTGGGCGGTGCAGCTCAGGCTGCCGGGGACGCTGACCGTCGGGCTCAAGCTGAACGGCGTAGCGAGCCGCTGGTTCCTGCATCCCGACGGCTCCTGGGCAGCGCTGGAACCCAGCCTCGGGGGCACCGCGCACGTCTTCCAAGGCGGTCCGCGAAATCTCTGGTTCGCCATCGAAGCGGCCGTCTCCGAGTGGTTCTGTGCCGGGTGCCCGGAGCTGGGGCGGTACGGGCTCACGGTGACGCCCGAAGAGAATGTGGTGTGGCTCGACAATCCGTCCCACAGAATCGGCACGCTGGAGCGGGGTCGCGCTCGGGCCACCTGACGGCCGCCCCAACGTAAGAGACGGGATCCAACTGTCCCTGGTCCAGGCGGCGTTCCGGGCTGCCTACCGCCTGCCGCGAGTTGACGCCGTCGCCGTGGGCACCGACAAGCCGGTTCACTTGGGTGAGCTCGTCGGCGCCCTGGCGGGCGAGGCCGAGGAACGAGCGATTGAGGAGTACCGGAATCTTCTCCGGGACCACGCCTTCGGTCAGCGGTCCTGAAGGTCTCCCATGATCTGCTCGGCCATCCGCCGGGCCGGCTCCAAGCGCGGATCCTCTGGGTGCGCGTACGGCCCGAGGATTTTCGAGCAGGCGAACAAGGTCATCACCTTGCCGTCCCGGCTTTCGAAGTCGGCCCGTCGCTCGTACCGAACGCGGTCGGCCAGAGCCGGGACAGCCAGGGAGCTCGCCCACAGGGAGGCCGAGTCCAGGCCCAGCGGTGCGCTGCCCCAGTCCTCCCAGTCGAAGATGCTGAAGGCGGGCGCGGTCAGGTTGGCCCAGTTCAAATCAGCATGAGCCGGCACCCACCGCTCGATGGCCGTGTCGAAGTCACCCGCGAAAACGCTGCGGACGGACTCGGTCACGAACTCCTGGGTGATGGTCTCCGTGTCCGGAGTAGCGATCCGCTTTGTGTTCTGAGCGGCCAGGGCGTCCAGCGAGGCGTTCAACATCAGCCACCAGTCATCCGAGAGTTTCGGGGCTTCGCTCAAGATGGCGTCGCCGACGGGCTCCCCCGGCAGGAGGTCGGTTTCGTCGGCTCGCCACATCACCGGCTCATCGTGATCCCGCCAGACCACACAGCCGTGCCACTCCGGCTGTGCGATGCCCTCCAGACGCGCGGCAGTCTCCGTGCCGTTCCACCCCTGGTCGGAGATCTTGTCGAACAAGCGCCGCTCGATCCGCACCCAGGAGTCACGGTCCGTCCGGGCCCCGACTGACCGGCGCTTGCGCACCAATGAACCTGGGACCAAGTGCGCTTGCAGGGACCACTCGATGCGATCCAGAACCTCGTCAATCGGCTGCACTCGTAGATCGACAGCCTGACTTTTGGAGACCGAGAGCGTCATGGACGCGACCGTAGCAGCGGGCACATGATGCGCCGGCTGGTGAGCAACGCCAACGGCAACTGCATCACCACGGACAACGGGTCGGAGACGAACGTCGGCTACGCGGCTCCCAGTGGTGGCGGCCGTTCCGGTCAGTTCTGGACCGCCGACGACGACCAGATCCAGAACCAGAACCAGAACGGGGATTACCTCCGCAACTCCGACAGCGGTGACGGTGTCTACACCAGCGGAACGACCACCGACGACTGTGGCATGAACAGGGTGGCGGACCCGCCTCGAAGTTCGAGACCATCCGGTCATGTCGGATGACGTGCCAGGACAGGACCTTCCGGTCGGCTTCGAGTTTCGGCCGTATCGCGGCGACGAAGACCATGGCCCCATGGCCGCGGTACGGATGGGGTGTGCTGAACGGGACGGGGTCGACGCCCATTCGGTTGTGGAAGGGCTTCCGACAGCGGCGGAGATCGCTGAAACCTCTGCCAGGCTGGAGGAGCCGGCCAGGAACCAGATCCTGGTGGTGCGGGACGGGAGCGTCGTCGGATATTCGACGATCCGGTGGTGGCAGGAACGGGACGATACGTGGCTGTACCTGCACCGCGGCTACCTCTTGCCCGGACATCGCCGTCAGGGCATCGGCTCAGCCATGCTCAGCTGGGCCGAAGAGCGGATCCGCCGGCTCGCCGTACAGCATGGAACGGTCCGGACGGCAGTGATCGGCGCGAACGCCATGGCCTCCGAACAGGACGCCACGGCGCTGCTCCTCGCAGCCGACTACCAGCGTGTCTTCAGCCTGGTCGAGTTGAAGCTGGGCGATCTGGGGCAACTGCCCGGGCTGAGCCGCGAACTGCCGGCCGGGATACGGACGGGGTCTGTCGGGGCAAGCGACTACCGTGCGGCCTGGAGGACGGTCGTCGATTCGTATGCGGATACCGGTTTCACTCAGAAATGGACCTTCCAGGACTTCGTCGACAGCGCTGACCCGACATGCTGGAGAGCCGCGTGGAACCGGCAGGACATGGTCGGCGTCGCCCTCTGCTCCATCCGCCGTCACCATCCCACGGTGGGCGAGGTCGAAGAGCTGAGTGTGCGAGCCGACCACCGTCGCCTGGGAATCGGCCGGATCCTGCTGCTGGATGGGCTGCGAAGTCTTCGCGAGCAGGGTGCCACGACCGCGCGGCTGTATACGGGCACGGCAAATCCGCACCGGTCCTACGACCTGTACGAGAGCGTGGGGTTCCGGCGGCGGAACGAGTACGTCCGTTACCGCAAGCCACTTGCTTGATCAACCGGTCACCCTCGATCAGTGACGGCCCCTGAACTTGCCCAGCAAGCGCTTCGCCTGGGCCCGGCGGCGCGGGTCGGCTGCGGCTCGTCGGGCCTGTTCGGCCGTGCGGCGCCCTTGAGGACTCCTGGCGAACTCCTTGATCCGTTCCATCATGCGCGGCATGCGGATCCCTCCCTCGGTACCGTGGCTTCCCTTGCTCCGCTCGACTACCCCTTGCGGGACGAGTCAGCCCTGTGAGGGCCGCCTATCGAGGCTTGAGCGCGATGCCGATCGCGGGAGTGGTGGCGGCAGATCGCCCCGTCGCTCGTCCTGAACCCGCCGTAGGTGTAGGTGCCGTACGGCGAAGAGCAGGGCCGCATCGAAGGACGCCGGTGACGGGGAGAACTCGGCGGGGGTCGTGAAGCGCAGAGTGGGGTGCAGGGAGAGGGCCCGCCTGATCATTTCCGGTGACGTGTCCACGCCCGTGAGGTTGTCGAAGCCGAGCTGCTCGAGTTCGGCCATGACACGGCCGTATCCGCATCCGTAGTCGAGGATCGCCGCGTCTCTGTCGCGGCCCGTTCAACCAGGGCAGGTGGAACGGCATGATGGGTGCCTCCCGGGGCGTAACGGCCCACTCCTCCACGGAGACCAACCATGCCCACACTGACCGGCATCGATACCCGGCCCATGCAGCACTGCGAGACGACGACCCTCGGCGTGCTGCTCCGCCACCAGGGAATCGACCTCTCCGAGCCCATGCTGTTCGGGCTCGGGGCCGGGCTGTCGTTCATCTACTGGGACAGCAAGAACATGGGGTTCCCGTTTCTCGGGGGGCGGGTCAAGCCGTTCGAGCTCACACGGAATCTGGCCGGGACGCTCGGGCTGGAGCTTGATGTGCGGGAGACCGGTTCCGCTCGGAAGGGGTGGGCGGACGTCGTAGCCGGTGTCGAGAGCGGGCGGCCCGTGGGGCTGCAGCTCGACAGTTGTCACCTGGACTACTTCGGCGCGAAGGTGCACTTCGGAGGGCATGTCGTCGCCTTGTACGGATACGACAGCCACAGCGCCTACCTCGTGGACACCGACCAGCAAGGTGGAGCCGTATCCACCGGTCTCGACAGCCTCGCCCGGGCCAGAGCCGCGCGGGGGCCGATGACCGCTCGGCACCGGTCCTTCACCCTCACCGTTCCCGAGGGCCTGCCTTCTCCGCAGAGCCGGATCGTGCCCGCCATCACCGCCTGCGCCGACGCCTTTCTCCATCCGCCCATCGCCAATCTGGGACACCGTGGCATCGAGAAGGCCGGCACGTCGGTACGGACATGGCTTCGGCGGACCGACGATCCGCGGCGGGATCTGCCGCAGGCCGCGCTCCTGATGGAGCGGGCCGGTACCGGGGGCGCCCTGTTCCGCAACCTCTACCGCGACTTCCTCGCCGAGTGCGAGCGCGAGTGCGCCCAGCTCAGCGACGACAGTCACCTCCGCACCGGGCTCCGGCTCTACACCGAGGCCGCCGAGCGGTGGACGGAGGTCGCGGCGCTGATCACCAGGGCCGGGGAGACGTGCGAGGAGGAGTACCTCGTACGGGCCGGGAGCACGCTCTCCGAGCTGTCGCGTATCGAGCGGGAGGCCATGCGGGCGCTGAGCCTGCTGGGGAGCGAGCGGTCTTGAAGTGGGTTCTGGCCGGGCCGGGGCACTTCACGAAGCGGTGCTTCGGGTGCGTCGTGAGAGGTGTGTCGACCATCCTCAACCGGCCGTTCCCCTACGCGGCCGTCGGCACCGGGGTTCTGCTGCTCGCCGCCGCGGCGAGCTGGAGCAGCGTGCTGCTGGTGGTCGGGGGGCGGGTGGTTCCCGGTTGGATGCTGGGCGCCGGGCTGATGGTGGGGGCGCTGGTTCTCATGGGTGTGCGCGGTGTGCGGGGGCGGCGGCGTTCGGTGGTGGGCGATCGGGTGGTGGGTGACCGGGTGGTGGGTGACCGGGTGGGGCCTGGGTACCCGTTCCGGCCGTCGACGTTACGGCGGCTCGGATACGGTCTGTCGAGCGTCCTGGCCGTCTTGGGTGTCGGGTTCGGGGCCCTCGGTGATCTCGGGGCGGAGTACCTCTTCCTGCGGCCCGGCGGTCCCGAGGGGTGCCGGGCCGTCGTACGGGAGACCGCCTTCCTGATGGCGGGCAGCGGTGAGGTGTACGCCGTGGGCGGCTCGACCGGGGTGGCCTGGGGTCCGTCGGGTTCCTGGTTCGCCGACGACGGTTACCGGCCCGTCGCCGAGGGGTCGTACGAGCTGCGATGGGGGCGGTCCGACGGCAGTCTGCTGGTGGGCGGAACCAGTGGGAATCCGGTCTATCCGTCCCTGCATACGGTCGACTGCGGATGACACCACAGCGAGGACACCTGATCTGCGGGGATACTGCCCCTCAAGCACTGATCCTGGAGGCGACGACACCATGCTCATCCTCTTCGGTACCAAGGGGTACCTGTACCAGCTGGCGATACTCACGCTGGTGTGCGGGCGCTGCGGGAATCCGGCCGCGCACACCCTGCGCAAGCGGGTCACGAAGTTCACGCTGTTCTTCGTGCCGCTGTTCCCCATCTCCACCAAGTACGCCTCGCAGTGCACCTTCTGCGGGGCGGAGAGCAAGCTGAGCGCGCAGGAGGCGGAGCAGCTGCAGGCGCAGGCCGCCGCCGGGGGTGGGCAGGGGGGTCAGGTGTACGGCGGTCAGGCCCCGCAGCAGCCGTATCAGCACTGACCTGTCGGCGCTGAGGTGCTGAGGCGCTGAGGCGCTGAGGCGCTGAGGCGCTGAGGGTTCAGGTGAGTTTGCGGGCCACCCCGCCGTAGAAGCCGATCTCCTCGGAGCGGGGCGGCGGGGGCGTGTCCGGGCGCCAGAACGGGACCTGGGTGACGCCCGGTTCGAGCAGCTCGAAGCCGTCGAAGAAGCGCTCGATCTCGGTACAGGTGCGGAGGTTCATGGACGCGCTCGCCCTGGTGTAGACCGCCGCGGCATCGCTGCGGTCCGCGAAGTCGCCCGTGGCGTGGGAGAGGATCAGGTGGCTGCCGGGGGCGAGGGCGTCGCGCAGGGTGGCGATGATCTCCTGCGGCCGGTCCTCCTCGGTGAGGAAGTGGACCACCGCGACCAGGAGCAGGGCCACCGGCTCGTCGAAGTCGATGACGGAACGTACGTCGGGGTCGTCCAGGATCGCCCGCGGGTCGCGCAGGTCGGCCAGGACGATGCTGGTGGTGCCGGTCGCGCTGAGCAGGGCGCCGGCGTGGGTGTTCACGATCGGGTCGTTGTCGACGTAGGCCACGCGGACGTCCGGGGCCACCTCGAGTGCGGTCTCGTGGACGTTCGGTGAGGTGGGCAGGCCGGTGCCGATGTCCAGGATCTGGCGGACGCCGGTGCCGATGACGTGGCGGACGGCGCGGTTGAGGAAGGCGCGGTTGGCCCGTACGCCGATCCGCGCCTCCGGGGCGGCCGCGACGAGCCGTTCGCCGGCCTCTCGGTCGACCTCGTAGTTGTCCTTGCCGCCCAGTAGGTAGTCGTAGATCCGTGCGGGGTGCGGCTTGCTGGTGTCGATCTCGTCGGCACGGAAGCCGTTGTCTCTCACGGGGGGGGGGCTCCTCTTGGGGGTGTGTGGGGGGTGGGTTGGCGGGTGGCGTCAGCGTTCCATATGCCGGTTCAACTCTCCTGGGGGTGGGGGGAGTTCCGGAGGGCGGTGGGGGCGGATCTGGTCAGCAGTTGTCGCCGGGGGCGGGGGCGGGAGACGGCTCCGGCTCCGGGGTCGTCGGGGTCTGCGGCGGCTCTGAGGGTTGCGGCGGCTCCGGTGCGGGCGAGGGTTCCGTGTATGTCGGGGGTTCCGGTGTGTCCTCAACGGGCGCGGGATCCACGGGAGTCGGGGTGTCCGGTGTCGGCTGCGGTACGGGGGGCTGCTCGCCCGGGGTGGTGGGGGTCGGCTGCTCGGGAGCGGGCTCGGGCTCCGGAGCAGGGTCGGCGGGCTTCGGCTGCTCGGGCTCGGGTTCGGGAGTGGGGTCGGCCGGCTTCGGCTGCTCGGGAGCGGGCTCGGGCTCCGGAGCAGGGTCGGCGGGCTTCGGCTGCTCGGGTTCGGGAGTGGGGTCGGCGGGCTTCGGCTGCTCGGGAGCGGGCTCGGGCTCCGGAGCAGGGTCGGCGGGCTTCGGCTGCTCGGGCTCGGGTTCGGGAGCGGGGTCGGCCGGCTTCGGCTGCCCGGGAGCAGGCCCGGGCTCCGGAGCAGGGTCGGCCGGCTTCGGGGACTTCGGGGGCTTGGGGGACTCCGGCTCGGGCTCCGGTGTCCGCTCCGTCGGTGGCGCCGGGTCCTCTCCCCCGGGCTTGGGCACCACTGGGCTCGGGTCCGCCCCTCCCGGTGCGGGCTCCTCCGGCGGAGCCGGGGTGTCCACAACACCCCCGCCACCCGAACCGCCACCGGAGCCACCGGACCCACCGGTCCCGCCGGTCCCGCCGGTCCCGCCGGTCCCGCCGGAGCCCCCAGATCCACTGGAGTCCCCGGAAACCCCCGAATCCCCCGAACCCCCGCCCCCCTGAACGTCCGCGACCAACTGCGCGCCGCTCACACCCGCCCCGCCGTCCTGGGCCTCGGCCCCAGCCGGCTCACCGCTCACCGGCTTCCCGGTCGCCTCCCCCACCGCCCCCGTCGACGGCCCCGCCACCGGCGTCTGCACGACCGGTGCCTGCACGACCGGCACCTTCTCCGGTCCCGTCGCCGTCGTCGTCGCGGGCGAGTCGTTCACCCCGAGGGCGATGACGATCGCGACGGCCGCCGCGGCCGCCGTGCCCGAGGCGAGCGCGGCCTTGGTCTTCGGGCCCGCCGCACGGGCCGTATCGCGGGCCGTATCGCGGGCCGTACGGAGAAGCCCGTGTCCGCCGCCAGAGCCGAACGCCCCAGCGGACCCCGCCCCCGCCGCTCCCGTGAGCGAGGCCAGGAACTTCCCCGCACCACCGCCCGCCACCACGAAGACCAGCAGCGCCGGACCCACGAGCGCGGGCAGCCGGTTGTTGGCGCGGATCAGGACGGCGAGCCGACCACGGCACCCGTCGCAGGTGTCGACGTGGGCGAGCAGGCGCTCGGACTGGCGCGGGGTCGCGTTGCCGCGGACGTAGGCCGGCATACGGACCCAGTGGACCTCGCACGCGGGATCGTCGGGCGCCTCGGTCTGCTCGCGCAGGAACGCCTGGCGCATGCCCTCACGGGCGCGGTGCAGCAGTACGGCGGTCGCGCCCTGCTTGGCGCCGATCTGCCGGCCGACCGTCTCCAGGGGCTGGCCCTCGGCGTCGGCGAGCCAGAGGGCCCGCACCCAGCGTTCGGGGAGTTCGCCGAGGACGCGTACCAACAGGTCGGTGGAGGAGACCTGTTCGGCCGGGTCCTCCACATGACCGGCGGAGGCCTGCGCGGGGATCTGCGGGTCGCGCGGGGTCTCGTGCGTGGCGCTCGCGACGGAGGAGGCGAGATGGCGCACGGTCGTCATGAGGTACGCCGGGACGTTGTCGATCTCGTGCCCGGCGGACAGCCGCCGCCACACGCGGAAGTGCGCCTCGGCGACGAGGTCTTCGGCCGCCCAGGTGTTGCGGGTGAGCGAGCGGGCGTACGCGACGAGGCGCGGCTGTTCCTCCTCGTAGATCCGCACGTACTCGGCGGTGGCGGAGGAGGACGCGGGTGACGTCTGGGCGGGCACTCTGGCCGGCTGATCGGTCATGCAGGAACGCTCCAGTTCCCGGCGGTCGGGGAGGGCGGAAGGGTTTGTCAGCGTAGATGACAAAACTTTCAAGCATTCAGTTCCTGGCGTGATTCAGATCACATAAACCGATTCCGGTCACGGCGTAATCAACCGCCCCTCACTTCGCTCGACACAGCAATCGACCGCAGCCCGCCTCGCATCGGAGACCACCGCTCATGCACCTCACCACCGTGGAACAGACCGTCCGCGCCCGCCTGATCACCTCCGACCACCCGGACCTCCCGATCCGCCCCACCCTGCGCTACACCTCCGCCGAACCCTTCGCCGTGCACATCGACTTCCCCGCACATGTCTCGGCCGACGCCGAGGGCGTGACCTGGATGTTCGCGCGGGCTCTGCTGGAGGAAGGGCTCGGAACACCGGCCGGCGGCGGGGACGGGGACGTACGGATACGGCCGCACGGCTGGGCCCGGACCGTCATCGAGTTCCGCTCCCCCCTGGGCCTCGCCATGATCCGCTTCAGCACGGCCGCCGTGCGCCGCTTCCTGCTGCGGTCCTACGACGTCGTGGAGCCGGGTACGGAGGACCTGGGCCCGGAGTTGGACCACGGGCTTGCGGCGCTGCTCGATGAGGTCTGAGCCGCGTCACAGATCCCGTGCGAAGGCGGCGAGTGCCTCGAAGTCCCCTTCCCGCAGCCCCACTCGGGGATCGACCCACCGCAGCAGGGCCGGGCCGTCATGATGGGCCTTCACGAACTCGCGGTCCCTCTCATCGAGTTCGTCGTCGAGCCACGCGAAGGGGCGGTCGCAGGCGTGGGCGACGAGGTGGCGGGTCTTCCAGAAGGTGCCGTCGGGGAGGGGGGCGGGCTTCGTGGGCCAGGGGACGACGGGGAGGGGTGGGAGGCCGAGGACGGGGGCGATGAAGGTGTTCGCCTCCTCGGCCCAGGTGGTGGCCCAGACCAGGTCGTAGTGGCCGGCCAGGTTCAACAGGGCCCGCCCGTGGGAGGGGTTGAGCCAGACGCGCAGGGGCTTGACGGAGGACGGAGGTCGCTCCGGGTGCTGGGCCAGCCAGCCCTTGGGCTTCATGCGGTGGGTGGTGTAGCCCTCGGGACGGCGTTCGGGCTGGGCGGCGTATGGGTTCAGGGGGCCGTCGACGTCCAGGTAGAGAAGCGGCCTGCCGGTGTTCATGACGGCTCGCGTCGGTGCCGTTCCCAGTCCGCGCGCAGGAGTTCGTACTCCACCTCGCCCTCCTCCGAGCCCTCGATCGGGTGCGGCCAGTCGCTGTGGAAGGTGCGCAGGTAGGTCAGGCCGGACTTCTCCATCACACGGCGGGAACCGCGGTTGACGGTCATGGTGTTGGCGGTGACGCGTTCGACGCCGAGGTCGGTGAAGCCCTTGTCGATGAGGGCGCGGGAGCCCTCCGTGGCGTAACCCCGGCCCCAGGCGGCCCTGTTCAGGCGGTAGCCGAGTTCGACGACGGCCGGGCTGTCGTCGTCGAGGGGGCGGAACTCGAACCAGCCGAGGAAGGTGCCCGTCGGCTTCTCCTCGGCCGCCCAGTAGCCGCGGGTGCCGAGGCCGGGGTGGTCGTGGAGGAGGCGGGGCAGGGTGCGGGCGCGGACGCTCTCGGGCGGTGTCGGTGTGCCGCCGGTGAGGAAACGCATCACCTCCGGGTCGCCGTCCAGCGCGACGAGGTGCTCTACGTCGGCCTCGGTGAACGCCCGCAGCCGCAGCCGTTCGGTCTCCAGGAAGACGTACGTCACCGGCTCCTCCTCCAGGAACTTCTCGATCTCCGCGTGGAGCAGCCCCGGCTGGTCCAGGTGTACGTCGTGGGCGGCGCCCGGGACGACGGCCACCCGGGTGTCCGGGCGCACGGCCAGCATCTCGGCCGCCTCGCTGGAAGCCATGGTGCCGGACGCGCCGCGCACGAGGAGCGTGGGGCAGCGCACCCGCGACCACTGCGGCCAGTGGGCGTCCGCGGACAGTTCCGTCGCCGTGGCGACCAGCGTGTCGCGGTCGAAGCGCGGATAAAGGCCGAGCGCCCGCCCTCTCTCCTCCAGCCCCCGCGCCCACGCCTCATGCCCGAGGAAAGCCGCCGCCTCCGCCCGCGACGCGAACGGCACCGGCCAGCCGTCCAGCCAGCCCGCGATCACACCGGGCAACTCCGGGTTCGGGCCCGCCGGACCGGCCTCGACGAGGACCAGGGAGGACACCAGTGCCGGGTGGTCCGCCGCGAGCAGCATCGCCGTATGGCCGCCCATGGACTGGCCGACGACGATCGCGGGGGCGAGGTGCAGTTCCCGCAGCAGGAGTACGGCGTCGTCCACGTGGGCGGCGCGGCTCACCGAGGCCGGGCGGCGGGTGCTCTCGCCGTGGCCGCGGGCGTCGTACGACACCACGCGGTGCCCGGCCGAGAGCAGCCTCTCCGCCAGGTCGTCCCATTCGCCCTGGTGACCTGCGAGGCCGTGCAGGAGGAGTACGGGTGCGCCGGGGCCGGGACGGTCGCGGTAGGCGATGTGGCCGCCGTCGGCGGTCGTGAGGCGCGTCAACTGCTCTCCTCCCGTGGGCGTGGGCGTGTGCGTGGGCGTGGGCGTGGGCGTGGGCGTGTGCGTGAGGGAAGGCTCGCCCGCCCCGCGCCCACCGCGCCAGTCGTTTCCCCGCCGCGTCCGTGACAGTCCTGTTGCCGGAACTGTGGGCTCCACCACAGCCGTACGCATCCCGGGCTGCTGAACTCGGCGGACCAGGATACGAGCGGTCAGGGGGCCGGGATGTCCTTGCCGACTCGGCGACTGCGCGAGTTCGCCATACTCACGGGGTGCGCCGCGCTCGCCGTGTACACGTGGGGGCTGCTCCATCTCGCCGGCGCGATCCTGGAGGCGGAGGACGGCGGAACGGGTTCGGCGCCGCTCCCGCCGTGCCGTGGGAACGAGCAGGTCGTCCATGTCATCGACTACTCGGTGAGCTATCTCCCCCTCTCCTTCGACTGCGAGATGAAGGACGGCGGCAGCTACACCGCCGAGGTGATCCCCGCGTACGTCAATCCCGTCGCCGTGGGCCTCGCCCTCACCGCGGCCGGCTGTGCCATCTCGTCCGCCTACGTGACGGAGCTGCGGCTGCGGGCCGAGGCGCGGAAGGGCGAGGGCCGGTGAGCGGGCGGGGGCGTCAGGCCGTGAGGACGAGTTCCGCCCTGCCGAACAACAGGGCGTAACCGGAGGGGAGTTGGGCCAGTACGCGGTCCACGAGCTGGTCGCCGACCAGCTCCGGCAGCACGCTCAGTACCGAGCTGACGTGCCAGCGGGCCGTGGCCGGGGTCGCGCCCGCGATACGGTCGGCCACCGCGTCCACGAACTCCGCTGCCGCCAAAGGCCTGTTGAGCGGGATACGGGAGGCGACGACCCGGGCCGCCTCCTCGGGCAGGGCGCGGGCGAGGTCGACGCGTTCCTCGCCGGTGACATGGCCGCCGAGGGCGGACAGGACGACGCGGGTGACGTGTTCCGCCTCCGTCCTCGACGCGTACTGTCCGCAGTCCCGCACCGCCTCGACGAGGTCGCTCCAGCTGGGTCGGTTCGCGCTCATGTACAGCTCTCCTGGGGGTCGTTGCGCCGGGCGCCCCGCGGCCGCACATGCGGTCCGCGGGACGCCGCTTCCGATGCGTGAGGTTCAGCCGCTGATCTGCCGACGGCCGCTGCCGCCGCCGGTGATCTGGATACGGCGGGGCTTGGCCTGCTCGGCCACCGGGATCCGCAGGGTCAGGACACCGGCGTCGTACGAGGCGTCGATGCGTTCCGTGTCGAGGGTGTCGCCGAGGAAGAGCTGGCGGGTGAAGGAGCCCGTGGGCCGTTCGGCGACGATCATCTCCGCGCCCTCGGGGGCGGGGCTGCGGCGCTCGGCGCGGACGTTCAGGACGTTGCGTTCGACGTCCAGCTCGATCGTCTCGGGGTCGATGCCGGGGAGGTCGAAGTGGACGACGAAGTCGTCCCCCGACCGGTAGGCGTCCATCGCCATCGCGGTGGGGCGGGCGGTGGGGCCGAAAACCTGCTGCGCGAGCCGGTCGAACTCGCGGAAGGGGTCGGTACGCATGAGCATCACAGTCCATCTCCTTTCCACAGACTCTGTCCGTGCGATGCCCTACGCCTTCTTATATAGCTCGAAGCGAGGAAACTTGACAACCCTCGACTCAGGTTCGAGGGCCACTTCGAGCCCGGGGCTAGC
This sequence comes from Streptomyces sp. NPDC048420, assembly GCF_040651535.1. Classification (NCBI taxonomy): domain Bacteria; kingdom Bacillati; phylum Actinomycetota; class Actinomycetes; order Kitasatosporales; family Streptomycetaceae; genus Streptomyces; species Streptomyces sp. NPDC048420. Next base: position 2,597 of record NZ_JBEZKG010000018.1, on the reverse strand, counting down.
CTCGGACATATCGATCGTGATCGTCAGTGATGGTCAGTGATCGCCAGTGATCATCTGGAGGCAGACATGGCGAAGGTTCCCAGCGCGGTGGTCGCGGCGGGCGGGCTCGTCGGCGGATACGGCGTGGCCCGGTGGACTAGGAAGCGGCAGCTGGGCGGGGCCGTGCTGGCCGTCGCCGGGGCCGCGGCCGCGCAGCAGTGGCGGGAGCGGGCCGGCGGGAAGGCGGCCGGGGCGCTGACGGCCGCGTATGTCGCCGCCTTCGCCGGATCCCATCCGCTGGCCAAGAAGGTGGGCGCCTGGCCCGCGGTGTTCGGGGTCGCCGGGGCGGTGGCGCTGGCGTCCTGGGCGGTGGCGGACCGTAACGCCTAGGATCCCTGGGCTGCTGCCCCCGGTGGGCTTGCCCGGGGAGACCAGGTCACCACCCACCTCATGTCCATGACCTCCTCGAAGCCGAGCAAACCGTAGAAGTCCCGGTTGGCCGTATGGACTTCGGCGCCTTTTCTGTTATCGACCGTCCCACCCTCGCGTCTCCTCACCGTCCCCCAGCCACCGGCACGCGAGGAATGACGTACGTGACTTCACAGATCAGCCGCCGCAGCATGCTCAAGGCGGCGGGAGCCGCGGGTGTCGCGGTGACCGCCGCGACCGCCCCGCCCGCTGCCGCAGCCGGCTCGGCTTTCGCGCACCCGGGTCTGCTGCACACACGGGCCGACCTCGACCGTATGGCCGCGAAGGTGAAGGCGGGCGCCGCGCCCTACACGGCCGGGTTCGCGAAGCTGACCGCCAACCGCCATGCGCAGAGCGGCTGGACGCCGAGACCGCAGGCGACGGTGTACCGGGGCTCCGGCTCGCCGCAGAACTACACGATCCTCTACAACGACATCCACGCCGCCTACCAGAACGGCCTGCGCCACCACGTCAGCGGTGAGGACGCGTACGCCGACACGGCCGTGGCGATCCTCAACGCCTGGTCGGCGAAGCTGACTTCGCTGGCCGGCAGTGCGGACCGCTTCCTCGCCGCGGGGCTCTACGGCTACCAGTTCGCCAACGCGGCCGAACTCGTCCGCGACCACCCGGACTTCGACCTCGCCCGTTTCCAGGAGATGCTCACCAAGGTCTTCGCGCCGCTCAGCGACGACTTCCTGGTCCGGCACAACGGGGCGGTCATCACCAACTACTGGACCAACTGGGACCTGTGCGCGATGGCGTGTGTCCTCGCGACGGGCGTCTTCTGCGACGACTCCTCCCAAGTCGCCCGCGCCGTCGACTACTTCAAGAACGGCGAGGGCCTCGGGTCGGTCAAGAAGGCGATCCCTGTCGTGTACGACGACGGTCTCGCCGAGTGGCTGGAGGCGGGCCGGGACCAGGGGCACGCGCTGCTCGGGGTCGGGCTGATGGGCACGTTCTGCGAGATGGCGTGGAACCAGGGGTACGACCTGTACGGCTACGACGACAGCCGCTTCCTCAAGGGGGCCCAGTACGTGGCGAAGTGGAGCATGGGTGGGGAGGTGTCCTACACCGCGAACACCCGCGCGAAGGGGGCGATCGGGGGGTGGTCGGGGCGGGAGACGGCGTCCGCGGCGGCCGGGGTCGACCCCGCGATGACCCGGCCCATCTGGGCGATGATCGCCAACCACTACACGAAGCGGCGGGGTCTTTCGGCGTCGTACGTCACGCGGATCGCGGCGAAGTCCTCGCCGGAGGGGGGCGGTGGGGACTACGGCCCCAACAGCGGCGGCTACGACCAACTCGGCTTCGGCACGCTGGCGTTCACGCGGGATCGGGTGGCGGACACGGGGGCCTCTCCTCGACCGGCGGTCGGTTCGAGTGCTTCTCCGAACTCCGGCGCACGGCCCCAGACGGGGGGCAGCGCGTCCCCCGCCGCCGGCCAGGATCTTGCGGCCACCGGTTCCAATGACATCGTCGGGTGGTCGGCTGCTGCGGGGGTCACTGCGGTGGCGGGGGGACTGCTTTTGCTGCGGCGGCGGGATCGGGGGCGGCGTGGGGGTGTGGAGTAGAGGGTGCCGGGTGGGGTTGTCGGGCAGGTGCGGGTCGGTGGGGGCTGATCGCGCAGTTCCCCGCGGGCAGCTGCGCTGGGCTTGGGCCGGGCGCCCAGGGAAGTGCCTCGCGAGGTCGTGTGGCGAGTGCGGGTCCGATGTGGCTGGTCGCGCAGTTCCCCGCGGGCAGCTGCGCTGAGCTTGGGCCGGGCGCCCAGGGAAGTGCCTCGCGAAGTCGTGTGGCGGCCGCGGGCCGGTGGGGGCTGGTCGCGCAGTTCCCCGCGCCCCTGAGGAGTTGCAGGCGGCCTGCGCCACGACGGACCGCCGACCGCCTCCCGCTCCACGACGGACCGTTCGCCGCGCCGTGCGCCACGGTGGGCCGTTGGCCGCGTACGGCGGCAAGGGGACGGGGTGGGGGGTGTCCGCCCGCAGCGGCCGGCGTCCATCACCGAGCCCTGCTCAAGCAGCCGAGCCGCCGGACCGAGGACGGATACCCCCCACCCCGGCCCCGACCCACCCACCGAACCCAACGCGCTACACACGCCCCCACCGGACCCGCACAGGCCGCCGCAGGCATCCAGGGGCACGGGGAACTGCGCA